>JAQIBZ010000374.1 GCA_027858815.1 Desulfobacteraceae bacterium | reverse complement strand
TTGTGATATATTTTTTCGTCGCTAAGTATCCATTCATCGAGTTCTGAGAGATGACATCGTTCAATGCTTAATTCAGTTTCTGTTTTTAAAGTGGTATACCAGCTTATGATCTCTTCTATAGTATTGTGTGCATTTTCAGACAATAGAGATTTAAGAATATCGTATTTGAACTCGGTGAAAAGTTCTTTGTTGATAAGCGGTGAATTAAGGATCGATTTGATCATTTAAATAGCCTTTATTTGTGTGCAAGACAGAACTGTACGGGTATCCATATTTATAATATTGTTATAGCTCAGTAGTTTTTTTATCTGCCCCAAAGTTAGCCAGCAATAGTTGTCCGATAATTCAATTTTTATATCTTCGGGTACTTCAATAATTATATTCCGGTTTCTTTTTTTGTAAAAACGGGCTCCCTGCTCGGATTGCAGTTGATCCACGATGATTTTTTTATTTTTAAAATTTATAAAGAAACTTAAATACTGAGGCAGCTTGCCGCCATGTACCTGGGAGTAGTTGCTTTTAGTCGCCTGTACGGTAGGTGACATTTGAATTTTATTTATGTTTCCTGGTTCTATCTTTGCCTGCAACAAAAAGTACAAAATACCCTCATGCTTTTGACATAAGATACCTAAAATGCCAATTTCCGGT
The DNA here is from genome assembly GCA_027858815.1 of Desulfobacteraceae bacterium. Lineage (GTDB taxonomy): Bacteria > Desulfobacterota > Desulfobacteria > Desulfobacterales > Desulfosalsimonadaceae > SURF-3. The sequence continues at coordinate 1,751 of JAQIBZ010000374.1, read as the reverse complement.
TGGTTGATAATTGGCTGCTTCCATTCCTTCACCGTTCCGGAGTCGGTTTTTACATGAATTCCTTCGATACTAAAAAATTTACCGGAGTTATGCTGCAAATTATTATTCTTATCAAAAAACCACGAGGATAATTTATTTAGAGGAACTTTCTTAATGTTAAATATGGTTTTTTTGTTTTGTTTTTCAAGCCATGATAGAAATTCATCTGTCGTCATATCCGGATTATATTCAGTTAATGAAGATACCAGTAAATCTAGTCCGGTCTCTCCAATCCGGGGATAAATGGTCTTTAAATGGTATTTGAGTTCTAATGCCTGATATGAGATTGACTGGGAGTTTTTCATTTTCAATATTATTCTCTTGAGGGTCGTTGAAAAGCAGCAACTGAATTTTTTTCTTTTTATAACGGATTTTGGGGAGCCGTATTATCATGCTGCGAAGCAGCAAAGTTATATAGCCTGGGGTTTTAACCCCAGGATCGAAAACCTCCCGATTATGTGCCCTGAAGGGGCACAGTAATTATTGGATTACCGCGTCCCTTCAGGGCGCATATCCTGGTATCAAAAGACCTGGGGTTGAAACACCAGGCTATAGATCTCGACCCTTCCAGGGCCGTTCTTGATCATATTATTTTTTGTATATATTAGCGTCTCCCCAAAATCCGTTATAATCAGAATTTTTTTAATCTTTATGAAATTCTAAAAAGAAAGATTCGATTCAGGCATTGTTCACGATTTTCACATTATAAAAAATCATAGCAGGATCAGTTTGGGTACTCCGGATATTTTATCAATCTTGTATTGCCTCAAAACCTGAGTAATGAATTTTTATATTGCGCCGGGGCGCTTGTCCTGCTGATTTTTGATATAACTATCTAAAATAGAAAATTGTCCATTATGGGATAGTACCTATTTTACGATCTTTTGGCAAATTATTATTCACGTAGCAGCGAATGATTTGATCATCAGATATCTTAAAAATGCGCCCGCCAAGGTCATATGGGTTTTGACATAATTTGAAATCGGATCTAATATTCAGGCTTTTTTCTGAAGGTACTTTTTGCATGAAAAGTTCTGTGAAGTGTTTGAAGCCGTTTTTTAGCAATTAATTAATTTTGTTGCAAGTTTTATGTTACAGAATAGTATTTGGTAAGGAATTAAAAATTTGATAGATTTATACGCAAATGGAAACCATGGTTCTTGAAAACTGTGTTCATATTGTAACCCGTTTTTGCCACAAATGCTCTCGCTATCTGCTTGCGATATTTGGGTGACTGGCCATGCCAATAATTCGGAATATGAACAAAATATTCAATCCGGATTAATTCCCGGGCTCTCACCAGTTGATTTAATTTTTCAGTAAGGGGTTCCTCGATCTCTTTTTCTAAACAAGGGAAAAGAATTCCTTGACTTTCAAACCTGTGATAGTTTTTTGTTTATCTGATATCAGATATTTGATATCAGATTTTATTAAATTCAAAAATTTGTGCCATATAATGGCGGCAGTTTGTTTGCTTATTATAAAATCAACATCTTATGAAGGCCACAAAATCTCGCCCACGAATCAGCCATACGCCGGGGTTCCGGCCAAATCTTTTTCGAAAAAATATGATAAATTTTGGCTTTAGTCATCGTTTCGGCCAGCACAATGTCATTCCGGCATGCTTCCCCGATAGAAACATTCGAGGACAAGCTTAGCCGGAATCTATGTTCGGATATAGCACATAACTGGATTCCCGATAGAAACATTCG
>JAQIBZ010000355.1 GCA_027858815.1 Desulfobacteraceae bacterium | reverse complement strand
CAATATAAGCGTTCTGCTTCAGCCAGCTCGCGTAATTCAATTTCAAGTCGAAGGTGTTCATTTGTTGACTTCAGTTCAGAAGTACGTTCTTCTACACGATTTTCAAGTGTGTGTTTGGCTTTTTGTAATTTTTCTTCCACAAGGTTGCGTTCGTCGATTTCTCTTAATAAATCCTTATGAATAGTTTCATATTGTTGGGCCTTTTTATTGGTGAGGAACAATTTCTCAGTCAGAATCATGGCAAATATTCGATAAAGGATATTATCTAACTCATTTGTTTCAATATCTGTATATTCCCCAATATGTTTGGCCTTAACACTGAATAATCTAACAGGCGTTTGCGCAATAATTGAAGCTGAGCATGGTTTATTGCTAATGATGCTCATCTCTCCAAAAATGTCTCCTTTACGCCGCAACTCCGAAATTTTATTACCACCCGCATAGACACTTACGGTTCCTCTTATCATAAAGAAAACTTTAGTATTTGTCGCCCCTTCTATTAGAACCTCTGATCCTGAAGGATAATCTTCAAGATGAGACAATGGCAATAGTTGTTCAAGTATTCTCTTTGGCAAATGAGAAAAAAGTCGAGATCTCTTTAAATATTCTAATATTTCCTGATTTTCCCTTAAAAAATATTGATCTGGCTTTGCTATACTTTTACTATATGATAATAGATCAGAATTTTCATTTTCTACCTTATATAATCCCTCTGGCGCTTCCAATTTTGCAACGCGCTGGCGATATTCCATCAATTCAGAGATTAATTGGTTTTTTGTTTTGCTTTCGTCTTCCACTTCAATCCTTAGTTTCTGCTAGGATGTGTAATGATTTCTTTTCAAACGCTCTAACATTAATTATTCAATAGCCAGCTTCTTTTGTTCCAGAAACCGGTAATTTGGATTATATTACCAGAAATTCCTAAAATAAGCAAAAATAACTTAAGTTGTCTATCACAGAATTCCGGGGACAGTATATGGAATTCATATATTGCCAGTCATTAAATCATAGGATAATGCAGAAAAAGGTGTTCACATCTTAAACTGTGAATTGTCATTTCGGGTCACCATTTAATAGACGAGGCCATTCTGCTCTTGTCTCGACTTAGTCATCTTGATTCCAGATTAACATTTAATTTTTTTTAAAAACACTTGTCATTACTCGCTTACAAAACCCGAAAAGATTTATGCAAAAAAAGACTAAAAATATAATTTAGAAAGTTATATTACAATTTAATACCAAATAAATTTCCTAACATAGACATTCGCTTTTCGCAAGGCGATAAAGCACTATTATCTTTAAAAAAAACTAAATTCAATTTCCTGCATATCCATTTTAATTAAGTTGATTCAAATTTCCAAAATTCAGATAATTATAAGCAGGCACGGTGGCCTGCACTACGAGGTCTTGCGATAAACTCCGTAGGGTCGGCCACCGTGCCGACCGGTCTAACTTAATCGAAGTGGATAACCAGATATTTTAAGTTTAATTGAATTGTGACAAATGCGCCTGAAGGGGGCAAGGTGTCCGGAAAGACGACGGTGTTTACAGCCGATAACGCCAGGGTCGAGAGGGACCATCCAGGATGCGCTTTCGCTGGTTGATGCAAACAATGCAGTTGCATCCCCGCGTCAGGAGGTGGGGGCCTTTTTTTACGGACAAGGCCATGCTTTCCTCGATCATTTCCACGATCATGGCCCAATCCGCATTCCGGTGGTTTTTGGCGGAGGGGTTATTCATCGGTTTTTCCCCTGTGCGGGTGCTTTACCGGGCCAAGTAGCGGGAGAAGCGATGCCAATTGCTTTGACACGTGGAATCTGCCGGCAAATTTTTGCAGGTGATCAACATTGATCGGTTGGAATGACGTGTCCAGAAATCCCGCGGCGGCGGATTTGAACAAAATTTCAAGATCAGCCATGTCGCGGGCCTTACGCTCGGGGTTGTTGGCCATGGCCATCAGCTTGAGTACGGCATAATCGGTCGGCTGAACAACCGGCACAAGGCCGATAGCTTCATCTTTTGCATCAACCGTGCGCCCAAGTATGGCCCTGCCTTCTTCCGTATTAACAAACATGAAATCCACCTTGCCGTACACACCGAGTTCCGAATCAAACTGGGCGAAATTGCCGGCATCCTGAAAACAGTCATATCCCAGTCGTTTCATTAACTCTAATACAATTTTTCGGTACAGATCATCCGATAAAAGGTCGATATCCGCTGTAAATCGCGGCATCCCGTATAACGAAAGTGCCATGGCATCGATAATTGCATGGGGCACTCCCTTTTTCGAGAGTTGACCGCAGAGGATGGATAATACCTTTTTAAGCTTGGGCGGTGTCATTTTATTTCCCCAATTGATTGGATTGTTGAAGAAACGAAGGATGAAGCGCAATACAGAATTTGGACTTTTTACGAAGCCATCAAAATTGGATATGCCCGCAAAATGTCATGACCCGTGTCAACCTTTTCCATAACGTTCGAACAACTCTTTCTAAATTAAATTTCATTTAATTCCAGGACTATAGAATCTTTCTAATGCTATTTTTTTAATTTGGCAAGCATGTTGCAATTTAAAACTCTAAAAGGACTAAAAGGATTTTCCAAAATAACTATAATTTCATCCTTATATTAGTTTCTTATCTCCAATTTTTGTGTTTTTTTGGCAAACTTTTTTAAAAACTCAAAAAGTGTGAAGTGACTAAAGTGATCTAAAGTGCCTAAAGTTTTGGACTGCGCTAAACGCGCGATCATTTTTAACATAAAAATTGAAAATGCCGAAGGCATTAACCATAACTTTAGCTCACTTCAAACTTTAGTTCACTTTTAACTTTTCCGGTTTATCCGGGTTAGGTATAACGGTCAGGTAACACTTCAGAATATCCGCTCCGAACAAGGATTCTACTGGAAAAATGAGAAAGGATTGGCCTATCTGGCGGAAAATTGCCAGTTCAACTGGATACCAATAATAAGTGAACTTGATTATATTCTTTAACCTGGTTTTCTGCTTCGGTTAAGTTAAGTCACCATTCGACGGGTCGGCACGGTGGCCGACGCTACGGAGCTTGTTGTAAACTCTGGCGTTGATCATCGTTTCGACCATTTTTTGAAAATCTCGGTTTTGTAGGGGCGGGGTTTATCCCCGCCTGAAGCGGGAGGGCATAAAGCCCTCCCCTACAATGGCCGGAATCATGATCAAGCCCTAAACTCTCGTAGGGCAGGCCACTGTGCCGGACAAAGATTGCATAAATTTTGAACATTGAAATCAACTTAATTAAAGTGTAAAGTGAATATGCCGGTTCTTTAAAGAAGGTAAGATAGAATCCGATTGGGGGAAATTATGACCACAATAAAATTAAATGTTGAAGAATCGATCGTCAAGAAACTCTTTAACAGGTTCAGCAAAGGGAAAATTTTAATCGTGGATGATGATGAACAAATACGAAAACTGATGCTGCGAATACTGGAACCGGAAGGATATCCCTGCTTATCTGCGGCGAATGCTTTTGAAGCCAGTGAGTTTCTCCGGAACGAATGCATTGACCTGATTATATCCGATATCATGATGCCGGGTAAGTCAGGCATTCAACTGCTCAAAGAAATCAGAAATGAGCATCCGAATATCGCCACAGTAATGATATCCGGCCAGGGCAATCAAGATATAGCAAATAAAGTTATTTTAATGGGTGCCTATGATTACATTTATAAACCGTTTCAAAAAAAACAGGTGCTGGTCAGTGTTTCCAATGCGCTTCGCCGAAAGGCTTTAGATATCCAGAACGGCTTTCAACTGGAACAGCTTGAAACAATTATAAAAAACCAGACCATCGACGTTTCTGTTGCCAATAATAAACTGAGCAGAGCAATCGAAAGCATTGTCGAAGCCATGTCCATGGCAATTGAGTCCAGAGACCCCTATACTGCGGGGCACCAGAACCGTGTCGCAAACATCGCAGGGGCGATTGCGGCTAAAATGGAATTTTCTAAAGAACGCATTCATTACCTGCGCATGGCCGCTATTGTCCATGATATTGGCAAAATTTCGGTGCCTGCCGAAATACTCAATAAACCCGGCAAGCTATCGGCTGCGGAATTCAACATCATAAAAGAACACCCCACCACCGGATATAATATTTTAAAAGGAATCGATTTTCACTACCCTTTGGCCGAAATTGTTTATCAGCACCATGAGAGAATTGATGGGTCCGGATACCCACGGCAGCTCAAGGCAAATGCTATTCATATGGAAGCAAAGATTATCGCTGTTGCCGACGTCCTGGAAGCCATGGCATCCCACCGACCCTACCGGCCAGCTCTGGGTATTGATATTGCGCTTGATGAAATTATAAAAAACAGGGGCCGGGGGTTTGATCCGGACATCGCCGATGTCTGTTGCAGTCTGTTTAAAAACAATGAGTTCAGTCTATCGTCATTGTAGCATCTGCCCCCTCAATAGCTGTGAAGTTGTAAAATTATTATCATTATATTATAGCAAAATGGTATCAATTCAACTTTAATTAAGTTGATTCCAATGTCCAAAATTTATGCAATCTTTGGCAGGCACGGTGGCCTGCCCTACGAGAGTTTACAACAAGCTCCGTAGAGTCGGCCACCGTGCCGACTAGTCGAATGGTGACTTAACTTAACCGAAGCAGAGAACCAGGTAAGTTAATTAAACATGATAGTCCCGTAAAAAGTCGAATTCCGACGGCAAAGTACAAAAGTTCACCAATCGCATAAAATTGGCATGGCGCGCAAATCCGTCAGTGATGATTCGTACTTATCGAACTTTGAAGAAACGAAGGATGCAGCGCAACGCAAATGTTGGACTTTTTACGAAGCCGTCAAACATAATTGCAATTCAGGAAATATAATCATGACCGAATCATATGAACAAAAGGCGGCCGAAGAATCAAAGTCCCCGGAGACAATTAAACCGGAGACAATTAAACCGGGTGTGCTCGAAGCCATGGACTATGTGTATCGATCCAAAAGAGATATTCAGATTTCCATTGAACAGCCGGAATATACGTCCGTCTGCCCCATGACCGGGTTGCCTGATATGGGGTGTATCACCATCGAATACGTGCCGGCAAAGACAATTGTTGAGTTAAAATCACTGAAATATTATTTGCTCCAATACCGGAATGTGGGGATTTTTTATGAAAATATCGTAAACCGGATCTTGGATGATCTGGTCAGCGTGTTGTCTCCTAAAAGAATGACCGTTATTGGTGATTTTACACCAAGAGGCGGAATTTCGACGGTTGTGACAGCCAGTTATGGAGAAGGGGATTAGGCTGAAAGTATAAGTTAGAAGGTGAAAAAGATAAACATCGAAAAGTTAATATGGATATTGCTTCTCGATATTAGTGTATAATATCGAGAAGTTAAGATTTGTTACGGTAATATCTCAAAAAGTTCGGGCAAGCTTTTGGTTTTGATTCGGCACTGGATTCACGCTACCCGCTTTTGCGGGCCCAAGCTTTTTAACGGCAATGACCGGCGAAAGGCAATTCTCTTGGATCGTCATTCCCGCGAAGGCCGGAATCCAGTAATTTTGCCCGGCGATTGACACAGAAGCTCCAATGCCTCAACATCCGCCAGATCTTTTGTTCGTCCTGTTGCCCGCTTATTTCGGATGAGATCATCGACCGATGGAATGTGAATACGAATGCCTTCAATAACGACTTCAATCGCGTGAGCAAATGCTTTGTCAAACTCAAGCCCGGAGGCACCGGTAATAATGTCGATGCGCCTTGGCGCGACACCGATCTGGAAAATGGTATCGTCTTTCTGGAGATCGGCAGCTGTCAGATTGTCCAATGGAGCGCCAAACCGTTGTAATGCACAAATTACAGCAGCTGCATTATCCGGAGAGGGCATTACCCAAATATCAATATCCATGGTCGCGCGAGGGTAACCGTGGGCAGCCAGGGCATATGCACCAACAAGCATGAACTTAACGTTTTCGGCGGCTAAGCACTGCAACATTTCTCTGTAATCTTCGTTCAACATCGTGATACCTGCTGAGTGAGGTCACTTCAAGGGTGAGGGGCCACACCATGCTGATGCGGCTGGCGATGGAACCGGGGATAAAATCGTCGTCCCGCTGGTCGGCTATTCGCCTGACGCACGTGATGGTTCTGTTCATCCGTTGCTGAAAATCTTTTTCCATTATTTCCATACGTGATTGTGGAAAGCATTTTTTTGCATCCGCTATCGGAAGCCGGTCAAATATTAAATTTGATGGCTTCGTAAAAAGTCCAAATTTTGTGTTGCGCTGCATTCTTCGTTTCTTCATGGTACGCTAAGTACAAATCATCACTCAGTATTTGCGCGCCTTACCAATTTTATGAGATTGGTGGAGCTTTTTTATTTGCCATCGGAATTCGACTTTTTACGAGACTATTAAATTTGAACTAAACAAAACTTAATTCAAATTATATCGGCAAATATTTAAATTTTCAATTGGTTTGTCATGAATGGGGCAGATTCTTTTCTAGTTCCTACCGATTCCTGTGGAAAATACATGGAAAAAATCGGAGACTCTCGTTCCCACGGTCCCCCGTGGGAATGCATAGAAGACATCGCAAGGAAGCAACAGGGCTCCACAAGTCCCCCTTTTACCGCTTCCTTACGGTCGCGGCTCTGATGGATTTTTATTCTAAATCAACGATTTTTCCCGCAGGATCCGCAGCAGCGTTTCCGCTTTTTCCTGCGGCGTTCCCTCTATGATCAGTCCGTCCCGTTTTTTTTCAGGATAGGAATATCCCATAGTTTGACAGGTTAATTCCGGTTGATTTAATGTGTCTGCGGTAATGGTCGTGATCCGTGATTTATTGGCCCGCAGCAGGTTCGACAGTGACGGATATCTGGGTTCATTAATGCCGCTTTGAATGGTTAAGAGCGCGGGTAGGTCGATCTCAACGATTGCCTTGATCCCTCCTTCCAGTTCCCGTTCAACCCGTATTTTTTGATGATTCGGATCGATGTCTGTTTGGATTACGGACGTTGCCCATGGAAGCGACAGTCGTTGCGCCAGCATCGGGCCGACTGAAAACTGCATCATATCTTCAGACATGATGCCGCACAGGATCAAGTCATGGTTTTTCCCTTGAGCCACTTGTGCAATGCATGAAGAAGCAGCCACTGCATCGCATGCGGTATGATAGTCGGAAAGTATGTGAATCCCTTTGTCAGCCCCCATGCCAATCGCGCGTTTGATAGTTTTGACGGCATTTTCCGGGCCCATGGTGATCACATTCACAATGGTTCCCGGAAAAGATTCTTTTATTAACACCGCTTCTTCGACGGCAAATTCATCAAACCGGTTCATGCGGAGTTCCGTGTGGTCATCAACGCTGACTTCAGGAAACACATTGCCGTTACATATGGCATGTTCAGGTTCGGGCACGGCTTTTATGCAAACAAGAATTTTCATTTTTTCCGGTTAGTTAAAAAATCAGGATGGATGCATCCATGTTAAAATTCGGCCTTAGTCATAGTTTCGGCCAGCACAATGTCATTCCGGCATGCTTCCCCGATAGAAACATTCGAGGACAAGCTTAGCCGGAATCTATGTTCGGATATAGCACATAACTGGATTCCCGATAGAAACATTCG
>JAQIBZ010000354.1 GCA_027858815.1 Desulfobacteraceae bacterium | reverse complement strand
CTAAATGAAGCGTGAAAGACGTCATTTCAGCAATAGTTTTACGCAACTAATGCGATTTCGCAGCATATTACTCCATATAGGAGTAAAAAACAACTTTTTTGCCGTATATCCCATTATTGGGAAAAAATATTTCTTATTGACATGAACAAACGTTCATGTATAATCAATTCATTCATTTTCAATAACCTTATAAAGGATGCGGCGATGAAAACACAACCCAGACTGCTGGATCAGGTCAGAGATGCCATCAGGTTGAAACATTACAGCATAAGAACAGAAGAAACATACATTGGATGGATCAAGCGGTTTATTTTTTTTCATAACAAACGCCACCCTAAAGATATGGGAGAAAATGAAATCAAAGCATTTTTAACAGATCTTGCAGTTAACAAAAATGTGGCGGCTTCAACTCAGAATCAGGTCTTTAATGCTTTGCTGTTTTTATACCGGGAGGTGCTGAAACAGGATTTTGGAAATTTCAGTGATACAGTAAGGGCTAAAAAACCGAAAAAACTGCCGGTTGTGTTTACAAAGACGGAAGTGAAACTAATTATTGACCAGCTTGAAGGTGTCAAATGGTTGATGGCACAATTGATGTACGGTTCCGGGTTGCGCCTTATGGAGTGTATGCTGCGCGTCAAGGACATTGATTTTTCATATCGCCAGATCACTATCAGGGACGGGAAAGGAGGAAATGACCGGATAACCATGTTGCCGGAAATTACTGTTGACCCTCTCAACCGTCATTTTGAAAAAGTAAAAGCCACCCATTTACTTGAAGCCGGATACGACATTCGCACTATTCAGGAGTTACTTGGCCACAAAGACGTATCCACCACAATGATTTACACTCATGTCCTTAACAAAGGAGGCCAGGCGGTTCAAAGTCCGGGGGATTTGTTATGGAATTAACACCCAGACAGTTAAGTGTTTATGAGTATATTTTGCACCACCACCAGAAATTCAGCATGGCGCCCACGGTCCGGGAGATCTGCGAATACCTGGGATTAAAAGGCCCGGCCGGTGTTCACCGGATTTTAAATGTGCTGATTGACAAGGGGTTTATTGAATCCATGCCCGGCAAGAAAAGATCCTGGCGGCCGGTTGGGGGGGCGAACATTCGCCTGGATGAGGCAAAAACCATTCCCCTGGCAGGGCATATTGCCGCTGGCGCACCCATCAGCATATTTGACCATGTAGAAGGATTTCTCCCTATAGATCCTGTGTTATACGGTCATGAATCATGTTTTGCCGTCCGGGTAACCGGCGATTCCATGATTGGCGCTCATATTACCGACGGCGATCTGGCCATCATTGTGCCGGTTGATAACACCGATGACAATGCCATTGCTGCCGTCATTGTGGAAGACATGTTGACCGAGGCCACCTTAAAAATCATCCGCCGCAGGAAAAATGTTATTGAGCTGCATTCTGCAAACCGCAAGTATCCGCCGATCATCTTTAAGGGAAAGGACCGGCAAAAGGTTAGGATTGTGGGAAAATATGTGGGGTTGATCCGGTTATCAGCGGTTTTTGGAAAAGATTGACGGCTTCGTAAAAAGCCCAACTGCTGTGTTGCACTGCATTTGAACTTTTATACTTTGCCGTCGAAATCTGACTTTTTACAAAACCATCAAGATTAATATTCAAAAAAGTGGCGTCTATATTCCTTTTTTATATTGGTTGTTCATTGTAGGATAAATATTGCGCTTGAGTTCTTTTTCTGAATCAGGATTGCCATTTAAAAAGTTTTCAAAAAGCGTTATGACGCCGGACTTATCTGTCGCTACATTTGTTTCGGTTTTAATTTCTCTTAAATCAATTGAAAATCCCGAAAAAAAACCGGGAAAATCTTTTACGATATCCGTATTTAACAAATTCTTATGATTATACATACAATGATAATTTCCCTTTGTTTTTTCAATAAAAAGAGAAACCTTTTTTAAATTTGTAATTGTTGAAGATTGGTTACACGTTTGGATACATTTCTCGTCAATTGTGTTTTTTTTACATCCTGTCACCTGATGGAATAAACATTGCCTGCTCGTTAACAGTAAAATCGGATGATAAATACTGTAATACAGTTTAAAATCCGCTGGTCGGATAATGCTTTTTATCTGGTATCTACTGATTTCATTGGAAATAAATGCGCCGGAACAATTAAATTTTTCTTTTAAGCATAAAAGGCTGAAAGAATTGATAATATTAAGACAGGGACCGGCTATCCAGGGGATTTTCCTTTTACAGGCTTCATAAGCAATACCGGTATTATTGGTGACAATCCGTTCCGGCCGCGCCTGCTCAAGCAGCTCAACTGCTGCCGAATAATTTTCTCCGATTAAAACAGATGGGAAAAATGGTGCAATTTTTTTATTCTTTTGAAAAAGATCTTTAAGCACCAAAAATTCAGCTTGCAGCCCATTAGGAATTTGAAAAAAGATATCTGCAGAAGTTCGCTTACAAAGATGCAAATCCTTTTGAGAAGAAATGAATACACAAAGAACCGGTTTGGTTTTAAATGGTCGTTGTTTTTTTAAAAAAGGTACATTTACAGGTTCAATTCTGTCATTTGAACCAGTCAAGATGAATAAAATTCTTTTTTTAATCAACGTCAGCGCGTTAAAAGATATAAAAAGATCGTTTTGAAGATTTTCCAATTCAAGATGTTCAATGTAATATGCCGTATCATTAATTGATTTCAGTCTTTCGAGTAAAATACTGAAATTTAGACATTCAGCATTGCTGTTCTTTTTTTTTGAGGCAAGATTAATTTTTGAAAGTACTGTAAATGATGTAACCGGCGAATTGTCCGGCGTTTTTACAAAAACGTTTAAAGGCGTATCCGTCTTTCCTGAAATGCTTATTGTTAAAGGGATTTTAGCGATACTTAATTGATTTATTTTATTTTTGATATCAGATGAAAGGTCTTCTTTTTCTTCATAAAGGCAGATCTCGTCTTTCACCCGGTTTTCATTTGCAGAATGACAATTCATGCCATCAAGATATTTACCGGAGAGATATGTAACTGAATGATCTCGGGAATTATCAATAAACATATTTTTATTGATATCTCCCGTTAAATAGGCATTTGAAAAATCCCGGTTAAACACCCTATAAAGCTCACTATTATCACTACTTACCCTGTTGTGATGATAAAAACGGTTGATTTGTTTTTTCCAGCAGTTCACCACTGTATAGACATAATCAAACTTCTTTATTCTTCCTTCAATCTTTATTGAGGCAACCCCGGCATCAGCTATTTTTCTTAAATCAGAATAGGCTGAATTATCTTTCAGATTAAGGGGGAAATTTTTGCCTTTTGGCGTGGTGACATATCTGTCTCTGCATGGCTGACTGCATCTGCCGCGATTTCCCGAGTTCCCGCCATGAACAGAACTCATATAGCAAATGCCGGAAAAAGAAATACAATAGGAACCGTGGACAAATACCTCGGTTGACACATTCCGCTTCTGCGCTGTTAATGTTAATGCTTTGATCTCATTGAGATTTAATTCTCTTGCCAGGTTCACCCGGGAAGCATTAAGTTTGCTTAAAAAATGTATCTGACCGTCATTATGCGTATTTAACTGGGTGGATGCATGTATTTCAAGGCCTTTAAAATACGTCGATAACAAATAAAACAATCCGAAGTCCTGAACAATGACACCATCGATTTTTGTATTCACCAGTTTATTCAGTAAACGGAAAAGGTCCGGGATTTCACTGCCCGCGATAATGATGTTAAGGGTTAAAAAAACTTTGCATTTATTTTGATGGGCAAGATTGATGATCCCGTCTAAATCGTCAAAATTGATATTTGCCGCCCGGTTTCTGGCATTAAATTTATTCAACCCGCAATATACAGCATCTGCCCCGGCTGCAATTGCCGCTTTTATAGAATCAATATCGCCGCCAGGGGCCAATAATTCAATTTTTCTTTTCATAAGATTATTTCGTTGGTCTGATAACCGGACAAGGAAATCAATTCAATTTACCTGCTATAAATCCTGTTGTCCAGGCAGCCTGAAAATTATATCCTCCGGTAATACCATCGACATCCAGCACTTCTCCGGCAAAATATAAATTTTTACACACCTTGCTTTGCATCGTATTAAAATCAATACTTTCCAGACTAACACCGCCGCAAGTAACAAACTCTTCTTTAAATGATGCTTTCCCTTTCACACAATACACATCATTTGTTAATGTATTAACCAGTTTATTCATCCCTTTCTTTCCGAGTTCACCCCATTTTTTCTTTACCGGCAAATCACTTTTTTCAAGTAAATAACGCCATAACCGTTCAGGCACATTATACGGCCGGACA
>JAQIBZ010000342.1 GCA_027858815.1 Desulfobacteraceae bacterium | reverse complement strand
ATCAGCCCCATTTTCCAATAACAGTTTCGTGAGTTCCAGGTTGCCGGCAACAGATGCCTCAAGCAATGGGTATGTATCTGTATCTGTTATATAATTGACGTCGGCGGTTGATCGGATTGTTTTTTGGGCAGCGTTTCCATCACCAGAGGCAATAACATTAATTAGTTGGGTGTTATCAGAAGGTATGATACCGCAGGCAAAGGGGGAAAAAAACAAGATCAGGCAGAAAATAAAAAAAACAGAATGCCTGGCTGGTAAAGTATTTTGATAAAGAAAAAGATTTTGTTTCACTCAAAGCTCCTTGTTCAATAGAATCGATTAGTCTAAGCAATATACAAAACACGTATAACGGTGTCTATGAAAATTTAAAAAATGTCTACTATTGATACCATACATTAAAGGCGCTTAAATAATATAATTTTTTTTTTGATATATTTATGGTATGTACAAAATCCGTTTCAGTTAATCTCTGAGTGTTGGGTAATAACCATCTCATTTTATTTCCAGAAAAAATAACTGCTTTGTTGCTACATAAATATTTTAACACGGAGATTTAATTAAAAATATCAATGCTATATAAACTTTTATTGAATTCTTGCCGAAATCTGATCACGGCGTTTACTGTTTTATTTGTTATCTCTATCTACAGTAACGCACATGCCTATATCGGCCCTGGTGCCGGTTTTGCTGTGATGGGTTCATTTTTTGCCTTATTTGCGGCGTTCCTTTCAGCGCTGGCGACCTTATTGTTCTGGCCGATACGGTTTGTTATACGGACAATCCGACAGCGGCGGGCGTTTTCCCGCAGCCGGATCAAAAAATTTGTTATTGTCGGATTAGACGGACTGGATCCGATTCTGACGAAGAAATTTATGGATGAAGGGAAGCTTCCAAACCTTTTAAAACTGTCTGAACAGGGAAGCTTTTCATCGCTGGCATCGACTATACCGCCCATTTCCCCGGTGGCCTGGTCTTCCTTTCAAACATGTTCCAATCCCGGAAAACATAATATTTTTGACTTTCTAACGAGGGATTTGAAAACCTATGAGCCAAAGCTCAGTTCAGTGGATATTCGCCCATCGCGCAAAACAATTAAAATGGGAAAGTATATTTTCCCTTTAGGTAAGCCTGACATTCGGTTGCTCAGAAAAGGGATTCCTTTTTGGAAAATACTGGGAGAACACGGCATTTTTAGTAATGTTATCCGTGTACCTATCACATTCCCTCCGGAACAATTCAACGGGCTTCAATTGTCAGCCATGTGCGTACCGGATCTTCGGGGATCGCAGGGGACATATTCATTTTACAGCTCACTAAATGGCACGGGCAGTGAACGAACGGGCGGTGAAATACATCCGGTTAAAAAAAATGGCGACACGATTACCGGCGAATTAACCGGCCCGGAAAATCCGTTCCGAACCGACCGGAAGATATTGAAGGTCCCATTTACAATCTGTCTTGTTGATGACGTCTCAGTAGATTTGAAAATTGACGGAGTTTCATATCGATTGAAAAAAAAATCCTACACGGAATGGATAAAGGTCGGCTTCAAGGCAGCACCCGGTATTAAAGTGTCCGGTATCTGCAAATTCCTTTTGATAAATGCGGTGCCTGAATTTGAAATGTATGTGTCACCCATCAACATTGATCCGGAAAAACCGGCCTTGAAAATATCCCACCCTGCGGTTTATTCCACCTATTTTTCAAAACGTATCGGTCCATTCGCTACGTTGGGACTTGCCGAAGATACCTGGGCGTTAAATGAAAAAGTTTTAACAGATGACACTTTTCTTGACCAGAGTCTTCAGATTGAAAAAGAACGCGAACAGATGTTTTTTGACGCCCTCGATAAGATTAACCATGGTTTCTGCATCTGCGTATTTGATGGTACGGACCGCATTCAGCATACATTCTGGCGTCATATTGATAAGGGGCATCCTGCAAACAAAAGATATAAAAAAGCACCGGACAATGACCCGAATGCCATTGAATCGGTTTATCGGAGAATGGATGATGTCGTCGGTAAAGCAATGGACCGGTGTGATGATAAAAATACCATACTCATGGTGATTTCAGATCACGGGTTTAGTTCTTTTCGCTACGGAGTGGACTTAAATCGCTGGCTTGAGGAAAACGGTTATCTGCACGTTATTGAAACCCGTCGAAGTGAAAAGTATCTGTCTGCCATTGACTGGTCTAAAACAAAAGCATTTGCCATTGGCCTTGCCGGAATTTTTATAAACATAAAAGGGCGGGAAAGTCAGGGCATAGTGTCATCCGGAGAGGAAGCCGCTCTGCTGAGAAAAGAAATTTCTCAAAAGTTATCAGCACTGCGCTTTTCGGCTGATGGAGAACGTGTGGTTGAAAACGTCTACAATGCTTTGGATGTTTATACCGGTCCATATAAGACAGAAGCGCCTGATTTAATCGTGGGGTATCGGCCGGGTTACCGGGCGTCCTGGGATACAGCCATCGGAAAAGTCACGGATCGAGTCTTTCATGAGAATACCAAGGCCTGGAGTGGTGACCACTGCATTGACCATTCATTTGTGCCGGGTGTGCTGTTCTGCAATCGGCCGGTTAATTCTGAAAATCCGCGAATTATCGATATTGGACCAACAGTTATGGACATGTTCGGGATTTCAACGCCAAAGAATATGGATGGGAAACCGCTTAAAATTCAAATACATTAAACAGAGCGCTATATGAAAAAAACAGCAATGGCCGCCAAAGGGTTTTTAATTTAAAGATATGGCTGACACAACAGATAAAATAAGCAGAAGACAGTTTATCAAACAATCGGTTGCCGCCACTGCAGTGCTTTCCGGCGTATTAAGTCCGTCAACGGTATTGGGTTCAAAAAAATCAATCCCTTCCGGTATACACCGGAAAGTTGTCATCCTCGGGATTGACGGAATGGATCCGGTTTTGTGTGAACAGATGATGGCAAGGGGAAAGCTGCCGAATTTTGATCGGTTGAGGAAGCGTGGCGGATACAGAAGGTTGGGAACAAGTATTCCGCCTCAGAGTCCGGTCGCATGGTCGAATTTTATAAACGGCGCCGGGCCGGGGTCCCATGGAATTTTTGATTTTATTCATCGAAACCCCAAAAAACAATGCGCCCCTTTTTTTTCAGTAGCGGATACAGTTAGAGGTGAAGGGTTTATAGAATTCACTGATTATAAAATACAGCTTGATTTCTGGCCATTTAACCATAAACCGCCGGAAACGATCCTGAATCGTCAGGGGGTGCCGTTCTGGGATTATCTGGATAAGGCGGGTATTGAATCCGTGTTTTACGATCTGCCGTCCAATTATCCGGCCAGTCCTTCAAAATATGGACACCATCGGTGTTTGTCCGGAATGGGCACGCCTGACCTTCTGGGAACGTATGGTACATATCAGTTTTTTGCTGAAGATCTGCCACAATCCTTTATGAATGAAGGTGGCGGCAAACGATTTAAGCTCAATTTTGAGAATGAAACAGCCCCAGCTACACTGATAGGACCTCAAAACAGTTTCCTGGCAACACCGGTAGAATCGCGGATTAAATTCCATGTTCACCGTGATAAACGTGCCCGGGCAGCGGTAATAGAGGTTTGCGGAAAAAAAATTCTGCTCAAGGAAGGGCAATGGAGTAACTGGCAGAAATTAACGTATGACTTGAAAACGCCGGCATTTATGCCGGATGAAAAAGTCAGCGGTATTTGCCGGTTTTACCTGCAATCCATTGATCCGGTATGCCGCTTGTACGTCACGCCCATCAATACCGATCCGTCAGATCCGGCCATAAAACTTAGTGAGCCGGAAAATTTTATCACAAACATATCAAAAGATCTCGGGCTGTTTTATACAACGGGTTTCCAGGAAGATCACAAAGCATTGTCAAACGGTGTTTTTTCTGAAGATGAATTTATTACCCAGGCTGGTATGGTGCTACAGGAGCGGATCAATCTGCTGAATTATGCTCTTCAGAGTTATGATAACGGATTATTTTATTTCTATTTTTCAAGTACGGACATGCAGTCGCATATGCTCTGGTGGGATTTGGCGGAAAAACATCCTACACGGTCAATGGATGAGGCTCGCTATTATTTTTCATATATCCAGAATCTGTATCAGGAAATGGATAAGATTTTGGGTAATATTTTAAGTCGATTTGATAAAGACATCCTGGTTCTTGTGATGAGTGATCATGGTTTCGGATCCTTTAAACGGCAGTTCAATCTTAATCGCTGGCTCAGGGAAAACGGATATCTAAATCCGCCCAATGCAACGTCATTGTTTTCCGATGTCGACTGGTCAAAAACAAGCGCTTATGGCCTTGGCATCAACAGTCTCTATCTCAACCTCAAGGGCAGGGAAATTTACGGAATAGTTAAGCCGGGCCAGGAACAGGAAGACCTTATGAATGAATTAATATTAAAACTCCAAAGTGTGAAAGATATTGACGGGAAACCGGTCATCAGGACCGTTCACCGGGCCGCCCAGGCGTATAGGGGGAAAGCAATGGAGTTCGCCCCGGATCTCGTCATCGGATATTTTCGGCCGTATCGGGCCTCCTGGTCAACATGTCTTGGCGGAATGACGGAAGATATACTCTCGGATAATCATTCCGCATGGGCGGCAGACCATTGTGCGGATGTGATGGAAGTCCCCGGGATCCTTTTTTCAAATCGACCCGTCAATTCAATTATTCCGTCTTTGATTGACCTGGCACCGACAGTATTGACATCTTTTGGTTTAAAGAGCCCTTCTTCAATGGAAGGGAAAAATATATTTAAATCATAAAATTAAAATGAAAATTGGTGCAATGCTACCATAAAACCCAAAACCATCCTTCGGGAAGGGGTGACCCCCTTCCTGCAAAACCGGGGTTTATAATGTCCCGGCTAGTGTCTTGTCATCGATGAAATGGCGTAAGATTACGCCGGATTTTTTTGGGCCTGCAAGGTGAGGCTTGTGGAGCATAGCGGGCTACGTGACTCAAGTTGTAACGATGCAGGCGTGAAAAAGGACAAGATATGCGTCAGTTCAGCGTTGACAAGACAATATAATATGGTTTTAATCAGGCGAGGGGGAAAAATGGCAAAAATTAAAATTGACAAAAATTTACTTGGCCGGGCGAAACAGGTTGCCGAAACAGCCGGATACAGAACTGTTGAATACTTTGTATCCCATATTATTGAAAAAGAAATAACCCGATATGAATCGGATTCTGATGATGGAAAAGTCGCTGAGCGCCTGCGTGGGCTTGGATATATTGAATAATGGATTTTCTGTATAAAATTCTGTCATGGATTAACACATTTGTTAATCCGTTTTTCCAATATATATTTTCTCCGGTCCGGTTTTTGCCGGGGTGGCTGTCAAATACCATGATTTCCGCCGTTATCGGTATATTTCTGCTTTTTGTTTTTAAGTACACTTCCAACCAGAAAGCTATCGGAAAAGTCAGGGACAGCATCAAAGCCGACATGCTTGCCATGAAGCTTTTTAAAGACAATGTTTCCGTGATTCTTTTGTCCCAGGTCAGAATTATGGGTAGTGCTATTCGGCTTCTTTTTTATTCCATCCGGCCATTGGCTGTCATGGTCATACCGATGTTGCTGCTGCTTTCTCAAATGGGATTGTGGTATCAGGCGCGGCCCTTACTGCCCGGAGAAGAGGCTATCGTCAGTATGTCTCTCAATGATAGCACAGCCCAAGGATGGCCGGAGGTTAATATCGAAACCATCGCAGGTGCCGAAGTGGTTGCAGGACCTGTTCGTATTCAAAAAAATAAGGAAATTCTATGGAATATCAGGGCGCTTGAAAACGGAAGCTCTGAAATTACATTTAACGTGAACAACGTTCCGATAATAAAAAAATTGTCAATCGGAGAGGGCTATATGCCTGTCAGTGTTACGCGCCCGGGATGGCTGCTTACGGATATTCTGCTCAACCCCCTTGAACCCCCTTTTGATAAGCAGTCATTGGTTCGGGCGATCCGTATCGATTATCCGGATCGAATATCCAGGGTCAGTGGAACGGACTGGTGGATCATTTATTTTTTTATCTGTTCCACTGTTTTTGCCTTGATTTTTAAGCCGTTGTTGAAAGTGAGAATCTGAAAAAAGGAAACCTGACCAATATGAGCCAAGACATTACGATAGTGAGCGGCCTGCCGCGTTCCGGAACATCCCTGATGATGAAAATGCTTGATCAAGGCGGAATGCCCGTTGTCACGGACCGCATCCGTAAAGCTGATATTGATAATCCTGAAGGTTATTATGAATTTGAAAAAGTAAAACAGATCAAGCAGGATGTGTCATGGTTAAAAGAAACGCGAGGGTGCGTATTTAAAATGATATCAATGCTTTTATTTGATCTTCCGGCAAATGAATCATACAGGAT
>JAQIBZ010000170.1 GCA_027858815.1 Desulfobacteraceae bacterium | reverse complement strand
TTTTCCAATACAATATATCCGGACAAGCCGGTGGTGAGTGGATAATCACAGTTAAAGATGACACTTGCAAAATTGAATCCGGCAAAGCACCCAAAGCCACCTGTACACTGAACATTGGTGATGCCGATTTTCTGGATATGATTTCCGGAAAACTGGACCCAATGCAGGCCTTTACATCCGGTAAACTGACCATTGACGGTGATGTAATGAAATCCCAGCTTATTGGAAAACTTTTTAAAATGTAAATTGACAAACTGGTAAAAACTCGGTTTCTGATGGCAAAGAAAAATGTTCAAATTAAAAGCGCGCAAATCGTGAGTAATGTTTTGTACTTATCGCACCATGAAGCAACGAAGGATGCAGCGCAACACAGAATTTGGACTTTTTACGAAGCCATCATAATTAGGAGGAATAATCATGGCTACAGGAATTAAAGATAAAGTCGCAATCATCGGCATGGGCTGCACGAAATTCGGTGAGCGCTGGGATGTTGGTGCCGAAGAGTTAATGCTCGAAGCATATGAAGAATGTCTGGCAGATGCCGGGATTGAACAAAATGATATTGGTGCTGCCTGGTTCGGCACCTGCATGGATGAAGTTAATGTGGGGAAAACTGCCATGCCCCTGGCAACAACCCTTCGTCTTCCATTGATACCGGTAACCCGTGTGGAAAACTACTGTGCCACCGGGACGGAGGCTTTTCGGGGAGCCTGTTATGCGGTGGCATCCGGGGCGTATGATATCTGCCTGGCATTGGGTGTTGAAAAATTGAAAGATACCGGTTACGGCGGTTTGCCCGGCGGCGGTTCGAGTTCTGGCTCCCTGCTTTGGCAATGGTGGCCAAACCTGACGGCTCCCGGGTCTTTTGCACAGCTTGCCAGCGCGTATGCGGCCAAATACAAAGTTAAAGACGCAGATTTAAAGCGAGCCATCGCGCACATCTCTGCCAAGAGCCATGCAAACGGTGTATTAAGCCCCAAGGCCCATCTCCAGAAAAAAATCACTGAAGAACAAATCATGGCTTCGCCAATTATTGCACATCCGCTGGGATTGTTTGACTGTTGCGGCGTCAGTGATGGGTCGGCCTGCGCGATTGTCACCACGCCTGAAATTGCCAAAAAACTGGGCAAAAAGGATTTTGTATCCGTCAAGGCACTTCAGCTGGCATTGAGCAGCGGTGAAGAAACGGCATTCAATGACTGGGATTGCGACCACTTTATGACCACCACAAAATGCAGTATTGATGCATATAAAGAAGCCGGCGTTACGAATCCAAGAGAAGAAATCAGTATGATGGAAGTTCATGACTGCTTTTCAATAACTGAATTTTCGACGTATGAAGACCTTCATATCTCAGAACGCGGAAATGCCATAAAAGATATCATGGACGGGTTTTATGATTTAGATGGCGGCCTTCCCTGCCAGCCGGACGGCGGCTTAAAATGCTTCGGACACCCCATCGGCGCATCCGGGTTGAGAATGCTCTATGAGATGTATTTGCAGCTTCACGGCCGGGCAGACAAACGTCAGCTTGAAAATCCAAAATTGGGACTGACACACAATCTGGGCGGCTTTCCCTTCCAGAATATTTGCAGTATATCCATTATCGGGAAATATGATTGATGGCGTCGTAAAAAGTCCCATCTACTGCGTTGTAGCGGTTTTTCAGTCTTTCAATATACTACATGTATTATTTCGATCCTGAAAAACCACTACGCCTTGTATATGGAACTTTTACCTTAGCCATCAGGTGACTTTTTACGGTTTTATCATGAATAGTGATTGAACAAAAACCGCTAATTCATTCTCAAAACAAAAAAAGGCACCGTAAAATATATTACGGTGCCTTTTTTTATTTTTTTACAATTAATCTAATATTTCAAAGCAATGCCGCCCTCAATAATATTCCTATTATAATCATAGGTATCGACATTGGAACTTGAATGAATAAATGAGTAATTGGTATAGATACCAAAAATTTCAGTAAACTGATATTGAATATCAATTCCGGCAACAAGCGTGTCATCGTCTCTTTTATCGGTTGATACCGAAGTTGAATCGTATTCGGATTTGCGTGCATCATATTTTGTATTCTGATAATCCAGAGATAATCTTATTCTGCTTGAATTTTGAAAAAATAATACATAAGCACATCCGGCACCTATTGCATCAGCATCTTCATCCAGAGGATTATTATCCCGATCATCAATGGTGGAACCGATTCCATAAAAAGCGATTGCCTGGTTTGTTTCCGGGATCAGATAAGTTAAGGTCGGTGCAATTGTATACTTGTTGTAATCCGTATCACCGTCTTCCAATGCATAATTAAATACAAAAGGCATGCTGTATGTCAGCTGACCATGTGTATACTGAGGTTCAAAAGACACACTTTGGTCAATCACATCATATTCATCAAAATCCTGATGAAAATCAGCATATCCGCCGTAATCTAAACGGAGACCAAAATCTCCTTCTATCGGTGCCTGCCATCCGGCAGAAAGTGTTGCAGCTAAGGCGGTATCGCCGTCTTCATCCCCTCCATCGGAATTGGAGCCGACTCTGGAATCATACAATCCGCCCAGTCTTAATCCTGCATAAAAAGGATTACTGCCTGATTTCATTTGTGCTACACGATTCTCAAGTCCACCCTTCCCCACCGGGGAAGTGCTCCGTGACGGAGCTGAACATCCTCAACCCGCAGCCCAGCACTCAGAAAAAATCGTAACCATAAAAATCGAAAACAATATAATGATAAAAAATCGGAATTTCAATAAGTTCTCCTTTTAATAAAAATTATCTACTTTACTCCTCGTTTAAGGAATATTAATCAAGTTAATCCATTTGTAAATGAAGACAACCTCTTTTTCAACCATTTTAATGGCCTTTGAAAACGATAATTGTAGTAATAAACGGTGTTTATTAGATCCACAAAAACAATCGCACGTATTTTAAACAAATTGAGGTTGATACAACTATCTTAATTTATTTGAT
>JAQIBZ010000311.1 GCA_027858815.1 Desulfobacteraceae bacterium | reverse complement strand
AGTTTACATCTGATCCTAATAATCATACTGGGGAAGGAATTTTTTTTACATCAAAAATTTTCAATACGTTTGTAATTATATCGGAAAATCTCACATTTGCTGGTAATCAAAACCATGAGTTTCTATTTCAGGATTTGGGTGAGGTTATGAAAGGAACTACCGTCGTGATGATGATGATGAAAAAACAGTCTGATATATCAATTTCTGATGTTTTTAATGAATATACAGATCCAGACAAAGAACCTGGGTTCCATAAAACAATTGTTCCCGTACAATTGATGCAATATGAAGGGGAGTCTTTGCTATCAAGATCTCAAGCGAAAAGACTTATACAAAGATTTGATAAATTTTTAGAGGTGGTTTTGGATTTTGAGGGAGTTAATATTATTGGTCAGGCATTTGCTGACGAGGTTTTCAGAGTATTTCAAAATGAACATCCCAATGTCCATTTAACGTCTGTCAATACAACAACCGAAATAAAGAATATGATAATCCGAGCGTCTAAACAGTAATCGCTTTTTGCTTATCCGCTTAATATCGACAAGGATGGAAAATTTTTACACAGCCACAAAGTGGTCACACGGGTATAAAAAATAGAATTGACTGTTTCTTTAAACCCATGTCAATTAAACATTCAATCAAGGCTGCTCTTCTTTTCTCCCGACAAAAAAGGGCTTACAGCGAAAGCCATAAGCCCTTGAATTTTATGGTAGGCGGTATTGGATTTGAACCAACGACTTCTACCGTGTGAAGGTAGCACTCTCCCGCTGAGTTAACCGCCCGAGTCTTTTATTTATTAATTCTCCGGACACCTGTTAGTCAAGTGTTATTATCAATAATGACATCCTCATCGTCAAAATCGTTGATACGTTCTTCATTGTTTTTAATGTAATCATCATTGTCTCCGGCGTTTTTGTTTTCATCTCCGAAAACGATTTCCTGCTGTCGGGGCTTGCCGGTTTTATTTTCAAGCTCATCGATTTCTTTTAATGACGGCAGATCTTTTAAGTTATTTAAGTCAAACGTCTCAAGAAATTTTTGGGTGGTGGCATACACCAGCGGGCGTCCGGGAACCTCCCGTCGGCCCAGAACCCGAATGAGCTTTCGTTCCAGAAGAATCCGAATCGAGTTGCCGGAATTGACCCCGCGGATATGCTCCACCTCACTGCGCAGAATCGGCTGCCGGTAGGCGATGATGGCCAGTGTTTCCATGGCCGGTTTGCTGAGTTTTGGCAGTTTCGGTTGCAATAGCCGTCGAATCCACTCTTTGTATTCCGGACGGGTTCTGAATTGAAATCCGCCGGCAACTTCGTGGATTAAAAAGCCACCGTTTTTTAATTCATATTCTTTTTTTAAGGTAAGGATTATTTGTAAGATCTGATCTGTTTCGGCTTCCGGGATTGCATTATTAAAATGGTCCACTGATAAGGGCGCATCTGCAACAAACAGAAGGCTTTCAACTATATTTTTAATGTCATCCATAGATTAAACTTCCACCTTCAGCCTTCTACCTATCCACCTGCTTCTTCATATATAAAAAAGCCTTAACCCGCTTTTCTGCCCGTCTTGTACAATTCGAACCAGTTTTAGTTTTACGATTTCCAGAATTGCTAGAAATGTGATGACAATATCAATTCGATCCGGTCTTCTGGGTATCAGCTCAACAAAGGTGATTGTGCCTTTGTCCTCCAAGATGTCTACAATCTCACTCATTCTGTCTTTAACTGATACCCGTTCCGGGATAATTCGTATCCCGGCCTTGCCGGATGTTTTGTCGAGCAGTTTGTGGTATGCGGAAATCAGGTCAAACAGGTCTGTTTTGACGACTTCTTCTTCCGGGTCTATCAAAAAAAATGACTTGTCTTGATTTCTTGTAAAGACATCTTCACCAAGCATCGGCATTTCTGATAGTTCTTCTGCAACGCCTTTCATTTGGAGATACTCCAGTAGCTGGCCGGCAATCTCCAACCGGAGATCTTCCTCGTCTTCATTTTCCGAATCATTGTCGCGTTTGGGCAACAGCATTCGTGATTTGATATGTGCAAGGGTTGCCGCCATAACGAGAAAATCACTGGCAACCTCAATACTTAATGATTTTATCCATTCAAGATAGGCCAGAAACTGGTCAGTAATCAGCGAAATGGGAATATCATAAATATCCACTTCGTGCTTTTTGATCAAATGGACAAGAAGGTCCATGGGACCTTCAAAAATATTGTTCAGCTTTATTTCATATGTGTGACTCGTCATATTTTATTTAATGATTTAGCAGCAAGTTAATCAAAGGAGATATAAAATATGTAATCAAAAGATCAAGTGAATTTGTTAAAAGGAGCAGAATTAATATAAAAAATCCAAACGGTTCAACTCGGACAAATTTTTGCCTGAGATGCGTCGGCAGTAAAACTGTCAGAATACGGCCTCCGTCAAGGGGGGGGATAGGGATCAGATTGAAAATTGCCAGTACTAGGTTAATCATCACGCTGTATACAAATAACTTGAGAAGGATCAGAATCAAGGATTGAAAAATCATATTTTGCCATAAAGGCTGAATAAGAAGGATGCCTTGAAAGACGATGGCAGAGGCAAGCGCAAGCACAAAATTGGTAATAACCCCGGCAGACGCGACCCAGAGGGTTCCGGAACGAAAATTTCTAAGATTTAAGAAATTAACGGGAACGGGTTTGGCATACCCGAAAAGAATGGGGGCACCGGATAGTTTTAAAATCAGGGGCAGTATAAAAGAACCAACCATATCCAGATGCCTGACAGGGTTTAAGCTGAGCCGTCCGGCATTTTTGGCGGTGGGGTCTCCTAATTTAAACGCCGCATAACCATGGGCATATTCATGGGCGGTGACAGCAAACAGGAGCGGGACAATAATAATAATGAATTCAATCAGGTTAAAATTCTGTAACATATTTTTTTAAGAGCTCCATTTCTTCTTCGTGGGTTTTAACAAGTCCGTTTAATTTTGCATCCATTACGGCAGACAGGATTTTTCCGTAAACCGGAGAGGGGGATAATCCCAATGCCTGGATGTTTTTACCGCTCACTGTAAGCGTTGTATTTCTGAGATCGGTAACATAATATGATAAATTTTTGATCAATTGCGTATGGGTTGTGATGGACATAATATAAAGAAGCAGTTCGATTTTAAGATCTTTGAGTTCCCTGTATATATCGCTTGCTTTATTCGGCATGTTACGGTGGAGCCGGTTTGAGCACTCCTCTGCAAAAAGCCGTTCTTTGATAAACATTTTTTGATGCTTCGGTGCCAGTTCCAGCCGGTTGCATATTTCTTCAGATTTTTTTTGATCCTTATGGCGGAGCAAAACCATAAAATATACCGCCCACTTCATATAGGGTTCTTCCGTAAAAAGAAGATCAAACCATGACAGAACTTTCTGGGTTGAATTAAAATAGAAAAGCAGCTTCTTTTTTAAAACAAATGACGGGTCCACAACTTTGAGCAAGTGGTAATCATTTAGCCGGATCAGATAGGGGGTCGGGTTCTCTTCTTTGAGGATATGGCACAGTTCGGAAAACACTCTTCGTCCTGCAAGACGCTTGAAAAAATCCATTTTAACCGCATTTTCAATCAGTCCGGAAGTGAGTTTGCCGATTGTAAAGCCAAAACGCTGTTCAAAACGGATGGCACGAAATACCCTTGTAGGGTCCTCCACAAAACTTAAATTGTGAAGAATCCGGATTACTTTTTCTTTAAGATCCCGCTGGGCGCCGAAAAAATCTATGAGATGCCCGAATGTAGACTTATTTAAGGCAACCGAAAGCGTGTTAACGGTAAAATCACGCCTGAAAAGATCCATCTTAATTGAGCTCATTTCAACGGTTGGCAGTGCTGCCGGTGCATTGTAGTACTCCATCCGGGCGGATGCGACATCAATTTTAAATCCATCCGGAAAGATGATGATCGCCGTGCCGAATTTATCGTAAGCATTTATTCGCGCACCATACAATTTGGCAAAACGTTTTGCAAACTTGATTCCATCCCCTTCAATGACAATGTCAATATCCTCATTGTGGCGATATAAAAACAGGTCACGAACAAAACCGCCCACAACATAAGCGGAATAATCAAACTGCTCGGCCACTTCACCAACATGTCTTAAGAGTTTCAGTATCCGCTTGGGCAGCCGTTCGTCCATAAAGGCGGTAATATTTTTGGTCCGTGGAGAGGCAGAGGCCTGCTTTTCCATGCTTGGGTGCTGTTTTTTTGCATTGGATTCCTGGACCAGAATATTAAGGAGATCCGTGCGGGTGATGACCCCGATAATGTCGTCATTTTTTATGACCGGCAGAACCCGCTGTTTGTTCTCAATAATTTTTTGCTGGATTTCAACAAGACCGGCTTCAGGGCCGACAATCGCGAATTCTGTCGACATATATTCTTTGATCGGAAGATCGTCTAAAGAATGATAAAGTGCTTTTTCAATCACCTGGCGTGAGATAAATCCAAGCAATTGTTTTTCGCTGTTGGCGTTTTTGACAACCAGTAGCGCGTTAACATTATATCTTGATAACAGGTCGCGTGCATCTTTACAGGTTATCTCAGGCGCTGCTGAAATTGCCGGTGAAGACATGATATTGGCAGCCAGGTTTTTTGATTGAATCTGTTGGTGAAGTATTGCGATCAACTCATTTTCAGTTTGTGCCAGGGTTTTTTCTTTAATCGTGGCTGCTGCAGCAAATTTGTGCCCCCCCCCGTTGAGTTCTCCAAGAATAGTTCCGACATCGATTTCTGATGAACGGCTTCTCGCAGATATATAGATTTTATTTTTCATCAACGCTATACCGAATAAGGCATTGAGAGATTCGATTTTCATCATTTTCTGAACAAGAAATGCCAGGTCATGAATATATTCATCACAGGAAACGCATGTAATGGCGAGTTCCACACCGTTAATTGTATGATGGGTGACAGTGTTGATCATATCATTTAGCAGGCTGATCTGGCGGGGATCCATTTCTTTGGCAATCATATTGGATATGGTCGTGAGATCCGCACCGCTTGAAACAAGAAAGGCAGCTGCGGCAAAATCTTTTTCCGTGGTTGAGGGGAATGTAAAGGAACCGGTGTCTTCATAAATGCCCAGGCACATGATGGTCGCTTCTTCAGGTGAAAGAGGAATTTTCTTTTCCTGGATTATTTCGGTTAACAGCGTTACATTGGCACCGGTGGCTTTGTTAACTTCAAAATGCGCTTTGATATCCTTTTTGGTGGCCGGATGATGGTCAAAAATATGTATTTCGACACCCGGCTTGTCAACTATTTCAGCAAGTCCGCCAATTCGATGGGCTTGCTTGGTATCAACAATAATCAACTTGCTTATGTCCGACTTATTCACTTTGTTAATATCAATCATATTAAAGAGATATGCCATTGAACTGACAAAGAAGTTTTTTGAGCTTTTCTCATTAAATTCAGGATAGATGACAAGAGAGCCGGGGTATATTTTGTGGGCTGCGAGCATAGAACCAATCGCATCAAAGTCCGCATTCGCGTGAGTGGTAATAACAGTCAGGGTTCTAGAGGATGAAAGTTTTGGTTGATTCACAGGCCCTTCCCATAGCAAGATTAAAATGGTTTAACGAATTGTTAACAAAAAAAATGAATTTGAGCAAACAAGTTCCTGTATATTTTCCAGGATTATTTATTAAGGATTCGAAAAATCATTTTTTTATGCTATACGTTGATGAGAACTCTTTTAAGAGTCCCTTTTTAGTTGAGTAGAAAAAGAGTCACCATTATTTTATAAGAGGTTTATTGTGTTTTGAAGTCAATGCTTGTTGGTGCGGATTCAGTTAAAAGAAATTGTTTTATTTACAATGGTATGTTAATAGTTGGAGTTGATGTTTCAAGATTAAATATCTTGGTGCATGGTATCCATAATATTTGTACTCAATCTATATGATTTACTGTCGCTATCTTAATTATTAAATTCTGCTTATAAGATTTATTATTTAGGTGTATGCTGATCATGCTGAAATATCAGTAAAGGAGGAAGTATGCCGGTATTTGTATGGGAAGGTCGAGGGAAAAACAATCAGATTCGCAAAGGGGAAATGGAAGCGGCCAACGATCAGGAGGTCCGCAACAATCTTTCCAGGCAGGGCATATCACCTGAAAAAATAAAGAAAAAGCCAAAAGATCTTTTTGCAGACGTTGCATTCTTTCAGCCGAAAGTTGTAATGCATGATGTTATTATTTTTTGCCGGCAGTTTTCAACCATGATTGATGCCGGCCTACCGATTATTCAATGCCTTGATATCCTTCAGGCGCAGCAGGATAATGCCACGTTTAAAAAAATGCTTAAAGAGATCAAAGATTCTGTTGAAAGTGGAAATACGTTGGCGGAAGCATTAAAAAAATATCCGGAACAATTTGATAATCTCTTTGTCAATATGGTGGCTGCCGG
>JAQIBZ010000308.1 GCA_027858815.1 Desulfobacteraceae bacterium | reverse complement strand
GCATTTGCTGACCTACAGTTCCCATTAGCTTGGCTTGTAAATATCCTGCCACCATAGAAATAAGATACATAATTAGAAGAATGCCACTGAAAACCAATACTCCGTGGTATTGTTTTGTTTGAACATAGTTATCAACGGTATGCCCAATAATAACGGGTCCCAGCAAACTAAAAATGGCTGCAACAATCATTGCAATGAAAGCGATAAGCAATAATTTTTTCTCCTCCACCATCTGCCAGATCAGTGTTTTCAGCGACTGGAAGGTCTTCTTCTTTGGCCCTTTTTCATCTTCGGGCGTATTTAGATTATACTTCATAATGACTGGTGCTGAATTGTGAATTGTAGATTTGAATATATTCAGGGCTGGTTTCGTATAGTTCTTCGTGTTTTCCACTAGCGATTAACTCACCCTTCATTAACAAAATAATCTGGTCGAAATGCTTGACTGGTGCAATTTTTTGAGTGATTGAAATAAGGGTTAATTCAGGGTAATTGACCATGACATTACATAAAATTCGTGCCTCTGTCTGCCTGTCGACACGCGCAGTAAAATCATCAAGAAGCAATATTTTTGGATTCAGAGCAAGTGCCCGGGCCAGCATTATGCGCTGTTTCTGTCCTCCCGAAAGGCTGGTTCCACGCTCAGAGACCATCGTATCAAGCTTCTTTGGCAAGGAGTTTACATAGTCAGTTAATTCAGCAGTTTGCAAGGCCTTTTCCAATGATTCATTGCTTACTGCATCACTGAAGGCGATATTCTCACGAAGACTCATATTAAAAAGGACGCTGTCTTGAAAAACAAAACCAATCTGTTTATGAAACTCTTCTTTCTGGTAGTTATCCAGCGGAATGCCGTCGAACAATATTTCCCCGGAGTTTGGTTTTATTAGTCCGGTCAGGAGATAGAATAACTGACTTTTTCCTGCGGCTGTTGGACCAATGATAGCTGTTTGAGATCCTTTTTTTATGTTGAATGATACAGATTGAAGCGCAGGTTTTTCATCATAGGTCACCGTGACATTATTTATGAATATATCTCCAAGATCGGAACTTTTGATGGTTCCCAGATCGGATGTTTCTGGAGCTTTTAAAACCTCGTCGATACGGGCGTAAGAAGCAGAAGCCTGCGCAATGATATTGCTCATGAAACCGATCATGATTATTGGGAAAATAAGAATGGCTACATAACTGTTGAATGCCGCAAAATCACCCAGTGATAAGCTTCCATTGATGACGAAACGACCGCCCAATGCAAGTATTGTTAAGACTCCCAGATTTGATATAAAGGTTACTACCGGGATAAGTGTGGCGAATAGAGTAAGAATTGATATTCCAAGTTTTTTTGATTCCGCACTGGCATCCAAAAATTTGCGGTATTCATTCTGTTGGGAATTTAAAACCCGGATAATTGCAGCACCTAAAATGCTTTCGTTAATCACCCGGTTCAGCCAATCGACTACTTTACGCGATTTTTTAAATAATATCCTCACTCTTTTAAAAATCATGAAGAAGATCAGGGAAATCAAGGGAATCATTCCGATAATGGGCAATGCCAATTTTGAATTGATCCTAAATAGTATGATGGAGGCCCCTATAATGATAAACAGAGAGGAGATAATGGTTGTAACTGCCATTGATACGAACATCTTCACCGAATCCATATCTGAAGTCAGGTTGGTTAAGAGCTTTGATGGGTTTGATTTTTGAATGAAGGAAAAACTCTGCCTGGAAATTTTATCTGACAGTTTTTTTCGCAGATCAAAAGCCACCTTTTCAGAGGCAAAAGTTTGAACAATTTGTTGTAAGTAACGAAAAACAAATATGATCATACCTGCAATTAGAAACTCAATAATGATTGTTTTTAGCAAATAGGACCCATCTGTAAAGGAATCAATTCCATGGCCAATGATTTTAGGAATAACCAGGTTTGCTCCATTGCCGATCAGGGTCAGAATAACCAGGAGGATAACCATGCCCTTATAGTCTTTCAGGATGCCAAATAAGTTGGGCTTATCTTTCCTGTCTCTGCTTTTTTTCGCTCTCTTGTTCATGCTCAATATACTAACAAACTGTAAATG
>JAQIBZ010000306.1 GCA_027858815.1 Desulfobacteraceae bacterium | reverse complement strand
CGATTCCGATCCATTTCAACAAGGCTTACCCCGGAAACAGATCTTAAAATCATACGAGCGGATTCATAGTCCGTATTATGCCGCCCCAGATAACAGGGATCATGAAAAGCAATTTTTATGTCCGGTTCTTTGGCTGAAAAAGCCAGCCGGGTCATGGCAAATGCCAGCACCTGAGTATAATGAAAGGCCTGATAGTTTCCGCCTAAGCCCGAATAATCATTTTTAAACGTATTAAAGCTGTGAGGAGAAAGGGTTATAATTTTTTTGACGTTTTTATTATTTAAAATCTTAATATTTTTTCCAGCCAACTCTTCAAAAAGCGGGGTTTCCCCAATGGCTTTCACATCATTGCCATCCGAGTTTAATGCCCCTGTGATGACGCCGAAAGAAATCCCCGCTTTCTGCAGCAGAGTGACCACAGACCGGGCAATTTCCTGACCTCTTGGATCATAGGTGCCCACATCATCAGCAAAAAACAGATATTCCTGGTCTGAAAATGGCTCTACCTCAAGCCCGTCCATCCATTGAGTACTTTTTTTAACTGATTTACCGTATGGATTACCATGAAGCTGAACTTTGGTTAAATAATCCCGGACTGCCGGAGGCACCTGACCGGCATCCAGAAACGCTTCTTTTCCGGCAGTAAATGCCAGAAGCAGACGATCCCTGAATTCCGGAAACGCACAATGTTCTACACAATTGCCACAGGAGGCACAGGAAAACATGATTTCAGCAAAGCGCTGACTCGCAGGAATTTTTCCATCAAGCCACGCCCGAAGCAACCACATCCGGCCCCCGGGTGAATACGTTTCAAAACGAAACGCCAGGTAAGACGGGCAGTTAATATCTACATAATTGCCGGGCAGCTTGCAGTAGCCGCATCGAAAGCATCGGTGCAGTATCTCTTCGTGTTCCATTATTTTTTCCTCATTTAAATAATGGCTTCGTAAAAAGTCCAATTCCTGCGTTACGCTTCAGCCTTCGTCACTCAACGTACATTCGTACGCCTCGCTCCTCAGGCCTTGCGTGCCTTGGACTTGAAGCTTTTTTCTTTGCCATCGGGGATCTGAGTTATCCCAGAATTAAAAACAAAAAAATATCAAATCTCCCAGTTTCCGGGATTCATAATACCATTGGGATCAAGGGTCGCCCGGATACGATTCATCAAAGAGAATGTGCCCGGATCCATTTTTTCTATGATCTGTTTCTGGGCGGGCTCTTCCGCTTTCCAGGGAATGCCGCCGATTTCAAGGGCTGCCGTGTTGGTTGCTTCCAGGGCGTCGGATGCCCGTTTCACATCTTCGGCATCTGCCCGGTTAAAAGCATAGGCAAAAAAGAACATCATGCAATGTCCGGCCCCGATGATACGCGCGCCCAACGAATAACTGACATTATATTTTTCCGCAATCTCAAGTCCGGCGCGATAGGCCTGGGGGAAATGTTCAATGGCCATCATAGCGCCCACATATTCAAAACCACCGCCTTTTCGAAGATCTGCAAATCGTGCCAGATCCGGAGACGGAATTTCTAAAAACCGGCCTTTTTGCGGCGGCGGCAAGGGCAGAAACCCGGCAATTTTTCGGTCCATATACTCACGAACCGACTCCTGAAGAAGATTCCGTTTAAAGGTCAACTCTTTTTTTGTATGCGCCCCATATGCAATATTGATATGCAAAAAACCCTTTGCCCAGGACGGCTTTGGCGACATCCAGGGCGTCATGTCTTCGGCCACCTGGGTGCTCGTCAGCCGTGATATAATTTCCGGCATCAGGTCCGCATCTTCAGCCACAAAAATCAGCACATCATTGTGTTTATAGCTTGGGAACAACTTGATTCCGAGTTTGGTTACGATGCCGGTGGTTCCTGCCCATCCAACAAACAGTCCGGACAAATCCGGCAACGGTGACCGGGCAAACCATTGGCCGGAAACACTACAAGAACCGGTCCGGATGATCTCACCGGAAGGCAAAACAATCTCCATGCCGGTGAGCATATCGGAGTGGGACCCGCCCAGCACGGACAGATGCCCGGAGCCGTGAATACAAACATTACCGCCCAGGGTGGCAATCGGTGGTGCATCCGGCATGGAATGCTTCAACTGTGGGTGATGTTTTTTCAGGTACGATTTAAGCATTCCCTGGGCCGCGCCGCTTTCAACCACCGCATATCGGCTTTGCGGGTTCACTTCAATGATATGATTCATGCGTTTCATATCAACAATAATGCCGCCTCTTAACGCGCGGGTCAAACCGGACAGGACCAGCCCGGCCCCCATGGGAACAATCGGGACTTTCAATTCATTGGCCAGCAAAACGACCTGCTGCACTTCGTCTGTGTTTGCCGGCATCACGACAGCATCCGGTGCTGCCGCCGGCATGGTGCCTGGATCCATAGAATACAGATAACGTTCTTCAGCTGCACCGGAAACAAATCGGGAACCCACTATTTTTCCCAGTCGCGTAATCAGATCAGTTGTCATGTTAATCTCCCAAAGCTATTTGAACCAGATCGCTGACCAGAATCGGCATCAGACCCTGTTCCGCGACTTCCTGGCCTAATGTGGCCATACAAAACGGACAGTTAAACACGCAGTAGGTTGCGCCCACAGACAGCATATCATTGATATTTTTATCCACCAGTTCATCGGCCAGTTCTTCCCGTTGGTGAGCTCTTGGAACGCCACCGCAGCAAAGCGCGGTTTCCCGGTCATATTTTCTCGGCACCCGTTCTACGCCGATTTTTTCAAAAATTTCATCCAGAATCTTATCGGTCTGAGGGCACAGACGGTTTGAACACGGCCGCTGGTAGACGATTTTTGCATTAATCGGCTTGATATGGTCTTTTAAAACATCCAGACGCTGATTGTAATAATCAAACTGATGAATCGGCTTAAACGGGACATCAATACCATACGCATCAGCCACACTGGTATAAGTTCCAAAACATTCATCATGAAAACAGATCAGTTCATCCGTATCCGCATCTTTTAAGTAAAAAGACATGATATTATCGATCATTTCCGGAACCCGCTTTCGGATGGTGGAATTTTTCGCAAAATGCAACCACATAATATTGCAGAAAATATCCGTGCCCACAATGGTGGACGCCCCTTCAAACAATTTTCCCCGAACACATCCGGTGAGCATGGGAAAGGCGCACATATCCACTACCGGCCCGGAAACTGATTCTTTGACGATCCTTCCCTTGGGGGCCATCATGCGCAACTGCTCTTCTATGATCGGGCGAGGGGCCGGCAAAAACCCTTTTTCTTCCTGACGTTCCACCAGCAGAAAAAAAGGATTGTTATCCACAGGGCAGTATTCCTGACACGCATAACAGGTCAGGCATTCTTCCAGCACCCGGCTGTCTTTCCCATCATTGATCTTTAACTTTTCTTCTTTTGCCTCGGCAATGTCGGTAAAGGAGATGTACTGGCAGCGCATGAGACAATCGATGGTCTCACAATTCACACATAAATCCGGATCAAATTTTATTGAGTTCACTATAGTCTCCGATGTTTACGGTTCTGACATTCTTTACCAGGCTGTTTAAAAACTATTACGCTTGTCAATACGGCGTTAAAATTCTCCTCAAAATGCTCATTTATAAACATAAACTCTGCTTTTTCGTCGAATTTTGCCTTGTCTTGACTGCGCTCATGACGTTTTTCAACAACCTGGTACATACCCGGAAATCAGACCGAACGTTCGTTCCGAACAATCGGATAAAAAAAACCGAACGTTCGTTCTGTAATTATTATTGAGTAAAGCAGAAAAAAATTTCAGTCAAGAATAAAAATTATTTTACGCTGATATGGGACAATATCAGGTCCGCCATAAGCGCTGCTGCTGCATCGGAATCTAAGGTTTTGTCAATGCTGGCCTGAAGGTTAATTCCCAGGGTACTGCCCAGAATTAATGAAGCAAGAACCTCCGGGTTGTCGACCTTAAAATTACCGGAAGTGATGCCGTTGTTAATAATTTTAATTAATATTTTCCGGTAATTGGCCATTAGACTGGCAGTGGATTTTCTTTCGGTTTCGCTGTAAAATGATCGCGTAAAATAATTGGATAATATGATGATTAACGATAACAGTTTTTTATGAATGCTGTATCCGTCAAGAATCTTTGTCTTTAACTTTTCCGTATCTCCTTTAGCAGCGGATACGTTTTCTCCTACCCAGCTCAATAAGCTGATTCCGTAATGCTCTAAAACAGAATGGATAATCTTATCCTTATCTGAAAAATGATGATAAACCAGACCAATGCTTAAATTCGATTTATTGCACAATTTCCGGATGGAAAAAGATTCAAGCCCATGGTCAACAATAACATCAACCGCAGCTTTTAAAATCTGTTCTTTTTTGGATTCCGGGTTTGCCATCTTAT
Source organism: Desulfobacteraceae bacterium (assembly GCA_027858815.1). Classification (GTDB taxonomy): domain Bacteria; phylum Desulfobacterota; class Desulfobacteria; order Desulfobacterales; family Desulfosalsimonadaceae; genus SURF-3. The sequence continues at coordinate 174 of JAQIBZ010000306.1, read as the reverse complement.
TCCTTATACTCGATCTTCAAGTTATACCAGCTTAGTCGCCAAAATAGCCGCACCAATAGCCCCGTTGACCTGAGCATATTCAGACACTTGAATAGTTGTTTCCAGCTTGGCTTCCAGCGCCCGGACCACACCGACATTCTTTGCCACGCCACCGGTCATCATGACCGGTTCGAC
>JAQIBZ010000299.1 GCA_027858815.1 Desulfobacteraceae bacterium | reverse complement strand
ATCAGCCCGGAATCATGAAACAACGCGGCAAGAAGCCCCACAAGAACATTATCCGGGTTAAATTGATAGCCGTTTTGAACGCTTCCGTGCATGAGACGGGCGGCGGCCAGGGTTACCATGATTGTATGTTCCAGGTTATGATAAGTGGTATTTGACGCTCTGTAGCCGGGATAGTCACCGTCAAATAGTCGGATAATATCCTGATACACAACAATGAACTGTTCTGTTATGCGATCAGCATCAAGCAGCGATATAATTGTTTGAATTTCTGCCAGAACGGCGTCATGGCTCTGGCAGTCTACCAGATCATGTAGCTTGGTTGCTTCCTTCTCCATCCATTACTCCGGTCCAGTATATAATAATTTCTATCGAAAAGCCCTCAGGCCGATGAAACTTATTCTTTGTATTTATTTCGAATGGCTTTGATGACGGGGAAAATCTGAAAAAATGTTTCCACAAGCTCAGGATCAAAATGATTGCCGGCGTCTGCCTTAATGGCGTCAAGCGCTTTTTGATCACTCCATGCATCCTTATAAACGCGTCGGGAAACCAGGGCGTCAAAAACATCTGCCAGGGCAACAATGCGGGCGGACAACGGAATTTCTTTTTTTTGTTTGGGAGGTCCCAGACGGATATCAGCCGCCATCATATCTCTGATTTTTCCAGGATATCCTTTACCGTTCCACTTTTCATGATGGTTCAATGCAATCTGCAGGCTCATCTTATCAAGACTTGATGTCTGATTCATGAATAGACGTCCCCCGTAAACCGTATGCCATTTCATGGCAGCAAATTCACTGTCCGTCAGCTTGCCCGGCTTTTTTAAAATCTGATCCGGAATACCGACTTTTCCAACATCATGAAGCATGGCAGCCAGCCGGATCAAATCCTTGTGCCGATTTTTTTCCTGCTTATCAATGTTATATCTTATTGCCCACTGATGATAAATTTCCGCTGAATACGCACCAACCCGCTGCACATGGGCACCGGTTTCCGTCGGGTCCCTGAGTTCGGCCATCTTCATCATTCGCAGGATCATTTCCCGATTCATAACCCCGCGATCAATCGCGACAGCGGCATTATTGGCAATCAGCGGTATCAGATCCTGGATTTTCTTTCGAAAAGCGATTACACGGCCATCATTATCTTTGGTATTAATCAGTTGCATGACACCGACCAAACTACCATGAAAGGTATAGAGCGGTACGGCTAAAATCGATCGGGTTTTGTATCCGGATTTCTGATCATATTCGGAATTAAATGTAAACGGACTCCCTGAAGGTAGGTTGTAGGCATCATCAATGACTATCGTATTTCCGGTTAAGGCCACATAACCGACAATAGATTGTTCGTCAATGGGAACGGAGAAGTCAACATAGATTTCCTCATTGGCCTGATCTTTTTTAAACAGGGTATCATTATGAACATACCCGAACCGCAGGTGATCATCTTCCACAATAAAAATTGAACCGGCATCCGCATGTGAAAGATTGCGGGCTTCTTCAAGGATTTTATCGAGAATGGCATCAATATCCTGCAGATAATTGAATTCCTCGATTCTTTTCATAATCAAGGTGATTTCATCTCTGGCGTACTGAGAATAATCTATTCGCCGTTTATATTGAAATCCCATAACGCCGACCATCCAATTCAATATAATTTTATTAAATCAATATATTAATAAAAAGTACCCTCACATTCTCAAAGGAATCAACGCACTATCAAAAAATAAAGGATGAAATTTTACAGCATATTTTTTAAATTCAGTTAGTATATATTGTATGTAATCCAACGAAAAAGGTCAAATTAAAAAATAGTTATTTTTTATCATACCAACACATAGTTGACACTACATTATTAGTGTTTATTTTAATTAAGGACAATAGGTTATACGATTTTAAATCAACAGATTCAAGGCATCTCGCATGAACACAAATAAGGAGGGCAAATGCATTTTGATAAATTCACACTAAAATCACAAGAATTGATTCAGGAAGCAACTGCGGCAGCTTCCACTTATAAAAATCAGCAAATTGAGCCGGCTCATTTTCTGTTTGTCATGCTCAAAGACAAGGACAGCATTGCCGGGTCCATCCTTCGGAAAATCGG
>JAQIBZ010000288.1 GCA_027858815.1 Desulfobacteraceae bacterium | reverse complement strand
ATACGACAGTGACACCTATTACATTGGTCTCACCGGAAAATTCAATCAGGACGCACTTTTCAGCAACTTCGATTTCATCTATCAGGGCGGTGATATTGATTTTGAAAACGCAACCATTGAAGACCTTGACCGCAGCGCATGGCTGGGGAATCTGACCGTTGGCGTGAAGGTAAATGACAGTTTTAAACTTTCCGGCAACATCCTTTATGTCAGCGGTGATGATGATGCCAATGACAGTGACGCGGAAAACTTTGATTCCATTGATGTGGATGTCAAAATCGGCACCATCTTTTTTAAGGACACCATTCTTGCCGACTGTGACCACACCATTTCGGATGCGCCGTATATCATGGATAAAGGCCTGGTCAACTATGCGATTGAAGGAGATTACCAGATTGATGAAAAAAACAACCTGAGGATGGCGGTTCGGTACCTGACCACCGCAGAAGATCTGGAATTAAAGACCGATGCAAAGGATGATGATCTGGGATATGAATTTGATCTGTGGTATACGCATCAGTTAAACAAATATGTTCAACTCAGATTAGACGCGGCATATCTTGTCGCCGGAGACGGGGCTGACCACTTAGCGGCCAGCGACAATTACGAAGGGGATGATATTTATAAACTGGCCACCGGAATTAAGGTCAGCTTTTAAAGCTATCAATCATTATTGCATTCAACGGTAATTTATTTTACATAAAAGCTGGTGGTAGATATGCCACCAGCTTTTTTATTCATGTTACTAAAACGCCAATGCCATTAATTTATGAGATTGCAATGTAGGGGAGGGGTTTACCCCCTCCCGCAAAATGACGACCCATAACGGGAGGGGATAAACCCCTCCCCTACTGAATCGGGCGATTCCAATTTCACCGCATCTGCTTTGTCAGATGTCACCCCGCATAGCGAGCTATAGCGGGGCACCATCTTCCTCGCACCTGCAGCAAACTTGAAATCGCTTAATACCGGTTAAATAAAATATTTTAACAAACCAGATGCATAGATAATTAACCATCCCGGAGGGATTGTTTTGAACTGTTTTTTTACCCGTATCATTATTATATCAGTTGTTCTTTTTTCCGTTTTTCCATTAAACAGTATGGGTGCCGAAAAAAATATTCCGGATGAAATCGCCAAAGATCTTGCCCTGATTGAAGCGTCGGTTATTAAAGGCCCAGACGGACGTTACCTGCTCAATATAGGGGAAAATAACCAGATCAAAAAAGGCGATTTATGGACCTTGTATTCTGCGGGGGAACAGATCATTGATCCCGGCACCGGTAAAAAACTTGGGACATTACCGACGCTGCTGGCAATATGTAAAGTTGTACGGGTGGAAAAAAAATTTTCTGAAATAACAATAAAATGTTTGAATGAACCGTGTGACATCCAATCCGGCCTTACGGCACACCGTTTCCGTGACATTAAAACAACATTTCAAGACATGGACGATGCCTCATTTCACCTTTATGAATTGATCCGCGCCCGACTGCCCGCCCTTGACTGGCAGGGATACCAGCGTATTGATGACACCGCTCGCACCATGCCATCATCTGAGGAAATCGTAATTATTGCGGACAAAAAAATACTTACTATCTGGAGCGGTGGTGAAATAGTGGCGGTATATGATAAATCGATTTTTGTTCATTCCGCTTCACAGCCTGAAACTATCCAACCGGAGCTGTCGGTTACTAAAACAAAAGTAAATACGTCAATACAGGAAAACATCCCGGGTTTGTCGAAAGTAACGCCGGGATTAAATACCACTCTGGAAATAAAGAACATTTTTTCAGTGGGCGACATTGAGCATGCGGTGACCAGCATGGGCATCATGACGCCGATTGATTCACAAATTCCTTATTTTATATATCTTTACGATAAAACCATAGACGCCCGGGCCATGGACGGCTCTGAAAAATTATTGTATACGTATAAGGGCTTTGGTGAAGTGATTGATATGTCGCTGGGAAATAACGGTTTGATTGTGCTCAATATTTTTGTTCAAAGCGAAGGCATGAGATCACGGGTGCTTCGGTTCTCAAGTGCGGGATTTACTGTTTTGTCAAAAGATATCGATTATTTCATGAAATTTTCAGATGCCGGCGAAAGCAATGGGAATGTATCGCTGATCGGTCAGAAATATGATACGGATAATTCTTTTGACCCGGTTGCTTTTCATCTGGATATTGATACCAACGGCGATATTAAACGCCTTAACACGATAGGCGTCCCCGCCGGATTTCGTCTGCCGGGAGCGTTTTTCGATGATCTGAACGGAAACAAAATTCAGGAATTTGTCTTTTATAATGCCGGTGGGAAGCTGGCCATTTTTGAAGACAACAATCAAAAATGGAAATCTGCCGCACTGTTTGGCCCCTCAAATTCCATACTGGTTGATGATATGATCAATGAAACCAACGCGCCGACAGACTTGCATTTATGGCCGCAACCGGTCCTGCTTCAATCCGATAATCTTATTTTAGCCGTTATACCGGTCAACAGCTCAGGGTTCTGGCGCATTGCAATCGAAAATTCCCAAACGGCCGGCCTTGGCATCCTCTGCCCCCAAAACGGTAGTTACACATTCCGGTTATTCAATACCCGGTTTCAAGGGGCGGTCCAGTCTATTTGTCTGTATGGCAATACCCTTTATGTTGCAGTTGGAGAGGGAAATAGCTTTACCGGAAAGGAACGCACTCAGATTTTTGCCATACCTGTGCAAGACATAAAAACAAGCCTGAATTAAAAAAAATATCCGGATGCTTCCCGGCAAGGGGTAAACACACTGCCATGAAAAAAAAATATTTATTTATCAGTATGCTTGTATTGGGCTTGCTGCTATCTGTCGGTTGTAACCAGGATGAACAGGCGGTTAAAGTGGACTTAAGCAAAAAAGAGCCGGTGAACCTGAGAGAATCATCAAATGTGATCACCTACGCTTATCTTCCGCAATATTCCCACACCGTTTCTTATCAGCGGCATCACCTGCTGATAGAGTTTCTGCGCAAGGAAACAGGCCTCAATATGAAACAGATATTTCCGGACAGCTTTGAACAGCATATGAAAATGGTCGAGCAAGACAAAATTGACATTTCTTTTTCCAATCCGTTTATTTATGTCAAAATCGCTCACAGGTATGGCGCCCGGGCCTTTGTTCGTATTGTTGAAGGCAATAATCAGGAACGTTTTCGCGGACAGATTATCTGCCGGGCGGATAACCAGCTGATCAAAACCATTTCCGATTGCTCGTCAAAGCGCTGGATCGCTGTTGATTCAACATCTGCCGGGGGATATCTTTATCCTTTAGGCTTGTTTACAGCCCATGGTATTAAAAAAACAGATTTCAATGAAATCAGCTTTGCGCCCGGGCCCGGCGGCAAGCAGGAAGGGGTCGTCCTGGCGGTCCATGCAGGGAAATACGATATCGGCACCATTCGGGAAGGAACGTTGAATGTGGTCGCGGATAAAATTGATACCAGCGAGATTCGGATCATTGCCCAAACTCAGTTTTATCCGGGATGGGTTTATGCGTCCAGAGCAGGATTGGATTTCGAAATTGTGAAAAAAATAAAAACAGCCATGTTAAAACTCGATTATAATCTAAAAGAGCACAAACAGATCCTGGATGCCGCGCATTTTACCAGATTGATATCGTCCGATGATCGGGATTTTGATCAGGTAAATAAGCTGGCTGCCATGGTCGGCATCAGTCTGGAAGAATGATGAAATTAAGATTTCGAAGTAAAATTTATTTAGGGATGGCCTCTCTGCTTTTGCTCCTGGGAATCGTTATTCTTTTTCTTGTCAGCCGGATTATGACGGAGTCTTTGTTGGAAGAGAACCGTGATCGGGGTATTTCCATAGGGGTCAATCTTGCCGCCCGTATGGTCGAACCGATGCTGGCCATGGATTTTTTAAGGATGAAAACGCTTATTGATCAAACGGCAACTCTCAGTGATGATATTTTTTACACTTTTGTGCTGGACGCAAATACAAACCCCCTTGTTCACACGTTTAAGGGCGGTTTTCCGACAGACTTGAAAACCATCAACAGCGTCTCGGACCAGCAGAGATTTTCATCAGCGCGGAATCGGCCATGCTGGCCAGTTACGCGGTCATCTCGTACGATTATCTGAACTTGAACCTTAAATTCGGATATCATTTTGTCATTATCGATGTCATCTGTGGAGACCATGCTGAAAATAATTATATTCAGTTCCGGTTTTCAGGAGGGGGGGACGATATGACCAAACGGATGTTACGGGCTGATTTTCTTAAAAGAGTTCTTGATCGTCTGGGATTTAAAGTTTCCATGAGAAGTGACCTGATAGACGCCGAACTCAAAGGCGAAGTAAAAAGCATCCTTTTGCAGAAACTTGAAATGACAGGGCGTCTTCTGGGTGCCACAAGATTAATGGATATGTATCTTAAAGACAGCGAAATGGTCGAAAAATATGTCGAAGAATTTTTAAATGGACGGTATCACTTTGCTACAATAGAAGAGAAAAAATAATGAAGATTGAACCCGGAAACGGTTTTTTTAAAAAATTATTCAAAACACTAAATATTCAATCCGGGTTAACTGAACAATCATCACTGGCCAAACCCGCTGATTCCGCCTATCATATTACATGGATCACCGACCACCTGGCCGTGGGTTATGCCCCCACCTCCTATGTGGAACTCGACGCAATCAGGGAGCATGGCATTGATGCGATTGTCAATCTGTGTGCTGAATTTAGTGATTTGCATGAAATCCAGATGAAATCCGGCTTTGAGGTGTATTATTTTCCCATCACGGACGAGCATGCCCCGGATATGGATGAAATGGAAAAGGCGCTTGCCTGGCTGGATGAGGCAATTTACCTGGGTAAGAAAACACTGGTCCATTGTTGTCACGGTATTGGAAGGACCGGCACATTTGTTTCATCATACTTCCTCAGAAGAGGAATGAGTTTAAAACTATCATCCAAAACATTAAAGCATTCACGGGCAACGCCGACCAATTACGACCAGTGGAAACTTTTAAGACAATACAGTAAAAAAACCGGCATGTTAAAAATAAGGGAGCCATCTCTTGAAAACAAACGGGCCGTAGACCTAAGCCCTTATTTTGCTGACTATGAAGCATTGGTCCAAAAAATAGAGAAAGAACTCGATATTCCTGAAAAATCTGATAAAGCAAAAGCCCGTTGCGGAAATGAAACACGGGATTGCTGCTTTGACTATTTTGACCTGCAACTCATTGAAGCCATTTATTTAATAAACAAAACCAATCAGACGCTGACAAGCGAAACCCGGCTGGCGGTAATTGAAACAGCGGTGAAAATATCCAAAAAAGCGAAAGCCCTGCGTTATTTTTCGTGCAAAAACAAGGATAACGGTTGTTCAGTAAAACACGCGTTGATTGACATGTATCGCAAAGAAAACATTTTATGCCCGTTGAACAATGATTCAAAATGCCTTTTGTATCCGTACCGACCGATCAGGTGCCGCCTGCATGGCGTTTCCGAAGATTTAATCAATCGACAACTGATCAATGACATGCTTTTTAGCCTTTCTTCCAATGTCTTCTATGCTTTTTCCGGTTTTTTCCTTGAAAATGGGGCATTGTCTTTTTCTCTTTCAGAAACTGTTTCCGGAAAATTTGTCCAGGAATACTTTCATTTTTTGACCCGTGCAAAAAAAGTTGACTGATCTCCGATAAGTTTACTGTAACCTTATAGAACCCGGTAACTTGCCAAAATCGATATCTGTATTATTTTACTTCATACATAAACTGCTTTATGCTCTTTTTAAAATCAGGCGTTTATATATTCCCATCAAAAGCTGATTATTTTACAGGATCAACATTGACAAACTCGTAAAAAGTCAGATTCCGATGGCAAAGAAAAAAGCTCCACCAATCTTAAATTTGGCGAGGCGCGCAAATCCTGAGTGATGATTTGTACTTATCGTACCATGAAGAAACGAAGGATGAAGCGCAACAAAGAATTTGGACTTTTTACGAAGCCATCAACATTCTTAAAAAGGAAAATTCCATGTCCTTAGTAACCGCAGACAAGCTGGAAAAAACATATCAAATCGATGAAATTTCAGTGAATGCCATTCGCGGGGTGAACTTTACCATTGAACCGGCGTCTTTTGTTTCATTTGTCGGACCGTCCGGCAGCGGTAAAAGCACTTTACTCAATATGATCGGCTGTCTTGATCCGCCGTCAAACGGGTCTTTACAGGTCGTTGGACAGGATATTACCCGTATGAATCGTAAGCAGGCGGCACGTTTTCGGGGAGAGCACATCGGGTTTGTGTTTCAGGACTTTAACCTGATACCGGTATTAACGGTTTTTGAAAACGTGGAATATCCCTTGCTTATGGTACAGAATCGCCCACCCAAAGAACGCAAAAAACGGGTGAACGACCTGCTCGAAGCAGTTGGCATGGGAGACCAGGGCGGCAAATATCCCAGCCAGATATCCGGCGGGCAGAAGCAGCGGGTTGCTGTTGCCAGGGCTCTGGTAACCAATGCAAAGCTGGTTTTGGCGGATGAGCCCACCGCAAATTTAGATGGGAAAACAGCCAACCGGATTATTAACCTGATGAAAAAAATGCGGGATGAATTTAAGACCACCTTTATTTTTTCTACCCATGACCCGAAGGTGATGCAGAACGCGGAAATCGTTTTTACACTTGAAGACGGGTTGCTTCAGCAACGGCAAAACAATAACGGAGGGACAAATGGTTAATATTATTAAAATTGCCGCCCGAAATCTGCGACGGTATTCCCGACGGACATTGCTGACGTCAGCCTTAATCACGCTGGGCGTGGTGGCGGTGCTGCTGTTTATTTCCATCACCGGATCATTTAAGGAAATGATGGTCGGCCAGATCACGGATTCCATGCTTGGCCATATACAGGTCCATCGAAAAGGATACCTGGCCTCCATTGATAACCTGCCGCTTAATCGAAACCTGAACCAGAAACAGGTGGCAAAGGTGGAAGCGCTTTTAAAGGATATAAATGCGGTGGAATCCTTTTCCATGCGGATTAAACTCGGGGCCATGTTCAGTAATTACACCGAAACCACCAATATCCGGTTAAATACGATTATTCCCGAGCAGGAAGTCAAGACCGTTCCATTGCTTCCCGACCGTATTATTCAGGGCCCCCAAAAAGACGTTTTACTGCAAAAGGGGGAAATCCTCGTCCCTGAACTGATTGCCAAGGGCATGAAAGTGAAAGTGGGTGACACTGTGGTGCTGGTTGCCAATAACAAAGACGGATCAGTTAATGGAAAAACATTCACGGTCAGCGGCGTGCTTGAAGGTATTTCCGGCCCCGGAGGGCGGGATGGTGCCATTCATTTAGATGATGCCAAAGAGTTGCTGCGCATTGACGGCGTTGAAATCAGTGAAATCGCCATTCGTTTGAAAAACATCGACCAATTACCCAAGGTGTTTTCCAGGCTCAAGGCCGGACTTGAACCCTTGCGGGATAAAAATGATAAGCCGGTTTTTGAAGTGCATACATGGGAAAAACTGACACCGTTTTACAATATTGCTAAAATGATTGATCTGATGACCTTTTTTATTAAAATCATGCTGGTGGCCATTGTTCTGGTCAGCATCATGAACGTTATGATCATGGCTGTTTACGAGCGGATCAATGAAATCGGCACCATTGCCGCCATCGGTACGTTACCGGGAAAAATTATGGCCCTGTTTGTCACCGAAGGGTTTTTGCTGGGGGTGCTTGGCACGACAGTCGGTACGGTGATCAGCCTGCTCAGTATTTGGCTGATCAATGCTGCTGAAATTACTTTTAACTTCGGCCGGCAAACCGACCTATTACTGGCCCCGACCATTGGCGCAGGTGATGTTATCACTATTGTTCTGATAGTGATTGCCATCTCTGTTTTAGCCAGCCTGCAACCGGCTTTTAAGGCGGCAAGGATGGACCCGATTGCCGCCCTTCGGCATGTATAGAGAAGGTAGAAGGTAGAAGGTAGAAGGAGAAGGGCTCAGGACCAATGCCATTAAATTAGAAGATTTCAATGTAGGGGAGGGGTTTATCCCCTCCCGCAAAATGGCGACCTATAACGGGAGGGGGTAAACCCCTCCCCTACGCATATGGCTTAAGTTAATGACATTGTGGTTCAGGGTTAAAACAGTTTAAGATAAAAGGAAATATACGTCATGATTCAACGCATAATCTCAGCACTGCCCGGCAAACTTTTTCTAAGCATACTTGTTAATGGGATTTTGATTCTGTTTCTGGCGATTCCGGCCGCCGCCCTTGACGGCAATGAAATCCTGCTGCAGGCGGATCGTAACCTCCAGCCCGAATCTTATGAAATGTATCGCAAGCTCATTAATATTGAACCGGACGGCAGTAAAAAAGAGTATGTCCTTTTTACGGTTAAAAAAGGCCAGGACAAGATGGTCGCCCTGTTTCTTTCCCCGGCCAGCGAAAAAGGGAGAGCCACCCTGCGTCTGGGGGAGAATATGTGGCTTTATATCCCCAGTGTGGGAAAACCGCTGCGAATCACCAGCCTGCAGTCGGTTGTCGGCGGTGTTTTTAACAATTCCGATATTTTACGTTTAGATTACAGTTCGGAATATGATGCCGTGATTTTAGAGGAAACTGAAGAATCCTATGTCCTTGACTGCAAGGCTAAAACGACATCCATCGCCTATGACCGGTTAAAGATGGATGTGGATAAAAAAACCATGGTTCCTGTTACTATTGAATGCTATGCCGCCAGTGGCATGCTGATTAAAACCCTCTATTATAAAGAGATTAAGGATTTTGGTGACGGTCTGGTACGGCCATCCGTGTTGGAAACCGACAGCCCGCTGTACAAAGGGTATAAGTCCGTTATGATTTATGCAAAAATTACTAAAAAAGAACTTGCTGATGAAGTATTTACCTTAAATTATCTGCCCAGAGTTGATGAATTGCGATGAGAAAAAGCGGTGGTCGGATATTTTGCCGTCTTTTCTTTTTTGCCGTCTTTACGTTCCTGTTTTCTTTTCCTGCCAGTGCAGAAGATGATTACAGTTTCGACATAGCGGCGTTTGAACCCAAACCCTTTGAATTCGGCGGGTATGCGGAACTCAAGTGGGAACATATGGACCTGAACAAAGAAAGTGCATTCTATGGGCTTAATTATTATGACGATTCCCGCAGTATGCTTGACCGGTTTACCGGTACTCTGCAGCTTAATGGCCGTTACAAAAAAGGGATCTGGGCATTTAACGGGTTGCTGAATGCAGCCGGCCGTTATGATAATAACGGGTGGTCGGATTCTGTGGATGTTTTTGAAGCCAACTTAAGTCTTAAGCCGACGCCGTTTGCCACTATTGATCTTGGAAAAAAAACATTCAAATGGGGCAAAGGATATGCCTGGAATCCGGTGGGCTTTATTGACCGGTCCAAAGATCCCAATGATCCGGAAGAAGCAATGGAAGGGTATATCGGTGCCGGACTTGACCTGATTAAAAGTTTTGACGGATCATTGCAGACTATCGCCCTGACAACCGTTGCCTTGCCGGTGCGGGAAGATGTGAATGAAGACTTTGGTGAAATGAATCACGTTAATCTGGCTTCCAAGCTTTATCTGCTCTATCTGGACACGGATATTGATTTTATTATATTCACCGGAAACAGCCGCTCAACCCGCTATGGGGTCGATTTCTCAAGAAACCTGACCACAAATTTTGAAATCCATGGAGAGTTTGCTTATATTACTGATTTTAAGAAAAATTATCTTTCAGAAACCGGGGTATTAACCCTTCGCGAGGGGTCGGTCAAAAGATACCTGGCAGGGCTTAGGTACCTTACGGAAAGCGATATCACCACTATCATAGAATTCTATCACAATGGCGCAGGATTCTCGGAATCGGAACTTGGAAATTTCTATCAACTCGTTGACGATGCTTACACAGATTTTCAAAACACCGGATCAGACGATCTTTTACAGACGGCCAAAAGTATTTCCGGCATGGGATATGCCGTCCCACAGGCAGGCCGCAATTATCTGTATCTTAAAATCAATCAAAAAGATCCGTTTGATATTCTTTACTTTACCCCGGGATTGATTACCATTTTAAACCTTGACGATCAGAGCTATTCTATCAGTCCTGAAATACTGTATACCGGTTTTACCAACTGGGAATTTCGGATGCGAATGACGTTTTTAAACGGCGGAAAGTATACTGAGTTTGAAGAAAAACAGAATGAAAATAAGCTGGAGTGCCGTATCCGTTATCATTTTTGATGGCTTCGTAAAAAGCCCAAATTCTGTGTTGCGCTTCATTCTTCGTTTCTTTGTACCCGTTCACGGGGTCGAAATTATCAATTTTTCGTAAACTGTTGTTCTGTAAGCGTTTACAGGGTGCCGCAGAGGAATAATTTCTCTGCGCCTCTGCGGGAAAAAATTGTTTATTTGTATCGATTCACTTATTAAAGGATACAGCGTCATAAAAAGGCGTTGCATAGCTTTTTACGAACTTGTCAATATTTCAAATTCGACAATTTCGTCGACTAAACACATGCTTTGTCGAAAAAGACAGTTTCTCCTCTCCTAAGATGAATTCAAATTAGTGCCTGATTTTAAAGCATTTTTTAATTATTTTAGAGGTTGGCACGCTTATTGAAATCATATTATCCAGAAGAACTCGGCCTTATTAAAATGCGTGAAGAAGAAAAACTGGCCCGGGACGTTTATGCAACATTGTATGATGTGTGGGAGATGCCAATTTTCAGCAATATTTCACAAAGTGAACAGCGCCACATGAATGCGGTTAAAGTCCTGATAGACAAATATGATCTTGTTGATCCAGTGACTGATTCCACTGTGGGCGTTTTCACCGACCCTGAATTTACATGGCTCTACGTATTACTGGTGGAGCAGGGAAGCGCGTCACTGGTCGATGCCTTGATCGTCGGGGCCACCATCACTTAAAACACAAGATATAAGTCTTCCGAGGGTGACGGATAATATCCGAATCCATCGGAAGACTCTTTTGATTTTTTTGTTATGTATTGACGTTGATTTAAGAACAAACATCATGATAAAAAGAAAACCAGCACTGTTTACACATTCTTTATAATCTTTACTGTTATTGCAGGTGGCATGGCTTAACATATATGATATTTCAAAAACAGCGTGTGGTATCAAAATATTCGGTCCATCTATTTATCCGGCTCCTTCCGATTCTGGTTGTTATATTTTTTTCCGAAAGACCAGCTGTGGCAATAGATGCATCTGTTGAACTCACAGGCGGCCATGATGATAACGTGAACCGGTCTTCGACGCCCACAAGTTCCATGTTTACCCGATACCGTACAGACCTTTCCCGGTATTTTTTTTCAGATTTATTTTTGGCAGATTGCACAGGCTATGTTGGCGGCAAATATCAGGATTATTTCAGTGCAAAGGATAATTATCAGATTTATGCCGGCGTATCACTCGCACGCCCTTTGGCAGAAGGTCGATTTGTGCCTTCTTTTTTTTATGAAGGAACATTATTTTGGAATAACGAATTACCTGAAGACAGTATGAATGAGCATTGCCTGGGTGGGCGTTTCGAATGGGTGGCACATGCAAGGATTTCTATTGAATTTCAGCAAACCTGGTGCTGGAAGGATTATCGTAATGAAGAGGGGGTTCAAGCGGGTGTTCAAGCAGGTAGTAAACAAAAAAATATGAAGGAGCAGGGTATCCTTAATGAAACATATTCCCGCGAAGACCGCCTAAACGCTACCGGTTTTTTATTCCGCTATAATTTCACACCTGAAACTGATGCAGAACTTTTATTTACGCATGACCGATCGTCTTCCACAATTGATAAGGAATCCTATGTCGAAAACGGCGTTATGCTTTTTTTGCTGTGGGAGCCGTCGAATATCTGGGAAATTTATAGTTCAATCTCATGGGAAAAAGCGGATTATGACCATGCACCGAACAGCGGTGACCGTCGGGATACTGCCTGGAACATCGGCGCTGGTGTCAGCCGTCTGGTCAGTCAATATGAATTATTTTTCCGGGTCAACTGGACCCGTAACGATTCCTCTTTGGCAGAGGAATCTTATACGAATATGGTGACGTTATGTGGCGTATCACGATCTTTTTAATTATTATGATTCCGTTTCTTTCCGCCCCGGCCGCAGCCTCGGATGCCATTTTGGGGACAATTATTTCACTTGATCGGGAAAATGGACAAATGACCGTCCGGTTAAGCGCGTCGTCTGATTTGTCTGATGAAATTTCCGGCCAGGGAGATATTCTTGTGCCGGAGATGGTTACCGTATCTATTGCACCGGATCAACTGTGCGAAAACATGAAAGAAGGAAAACTGGTCCGCCTGTGGGGAAATTTTGAATCGGAATCCCCAAACTTGTTTAACGCCACGCATATTCGAAGTGGAAACAGCAGGAGCGGATATGACCCGACCGGTGTGCGAACCCGGCTTGGCAGAAAAAAGGGAATGGGCGGCAGGCAGCACGGAGGGAAGGGAAATAGCGGGAAGTGACGAAAGACGAGGCTGGAAAAAAAAATACAAATCGTTTTTATACGGAATCCGCATGGAAGGCCAATCTCATTGTGATCGGGACGTTGATTCTGTTGGTACTGGCTTATTTTTTCTGGCAGCTTCGATACGCGGAAAAGACATTTAATAATCATGCAGGAGAGCATGCCCGGATGCTGGCCGGCATGATCCGGTTGAATGCGGACAGTTCCGTGCTGTCCCAGGAAATCGTCGAAGAAATTATGGCGACGTTTTTAGGAAATTCCGCCCGATTTGTGGAATATCTGGATTCTATTGAACCGTTTTCGGCAGATGAACTTACCGCGTTTGCTGAAGAATCCGGGCTGGCGGGTATTCGCATTGTCAGAAACGACAGTGATGATACCGAAGGGCCGCCCGGCTGGTTTTCTATGGAAAACACCTGCCAAATAGAAAATCGCGTTATCCGTTATCTGAAGAATAAAAATATTTATTACCTGACCCTTCCGGGAAGTAACGAATCCGCATGTGTCACGGTGGGACTGGTCGGCAAACGGATTGACAAACTCAAAGAACAGATCAGCCTGGAGCATATGCTGGGTATGCTGTCTGACCAGGCCGGCATTCGATATGTCCGCATCGAACCCCGAGCTTTGGGGCACGGGAAATCTGCTGATGCAACCCAAATCCGAATTGTAGACGATAACAAAGATAAGATAGCGGAGGTCAGCGTTCCATTAGGGCCGGATGTCATGGTAGTAGGTCTTAAGGCAACACATTTTTTTGAACGAGTGAACCAGCTCCGCAATGAATTTGTTGTTTTCAGTATCATTATCGTCTCTCTGGGCGTATTTTTCTCATGGCTTCTTTACCGCTACCAGAATGCACATGTGAATCACGTAAAAAGATATGAACGCCGGCTGGCAGCTGAAAAAGAGGACGCGGCCCTGGGCAGGGCATCGTCCACGATTACCCATGAAATTCGAAATCCTCTGAATGCGATCAGCATGGGGCTTCAGCGTTTACAGATGGAAGCAGATGAGCTTGACGACGAACATCGTGTTTTGATTTCAAACCTGCTGGTAGCCGTTGGACGAACAAACAGTATTATATCCGGGCTTCATCGTTATGCCGGCCCCCTGGTCCCCCATCTTCAGAAAGTCAATCCGGATTCGGTTGTTAATCATATTTTAACGCTTTACCGGCAGCCTTGCGAAAAGGCTTCTGTTGCAATACATTATAAACCGCAATATCATCAGATAATTATGGCGGATTCCCATCTTCTGGAAGAGGCTGTGGAGAATTTGATTAAAAACGCCATTGAAGCGCAGCCAAACGGCGGAGATATTGAAATCAGGCTTTTCCAACAGGGGGCTGCTCTGGTTATTTCGTTTGAAAACAGCGGATTTGATTTATCTGAAAAAGAAGCGGAAAAAATTCTGGAGCCATATTTTACGACCAAAACCAGGGGTTCCGGTTTAGGGCTGTCGATATCCGCGCGTATCATTCGTGCTCATGGCGGACGGATGGAAGTTCTGGTTCCAAATCCCGGCCGTTTGCGAATTAACCTTTTTTTTCCCATTGAAAGAAAATATCATGAAAATTCTCGTGGTAGATGATGAAGAAATACAGCGTGAACTGCTAAGGGGCTTTCTTGAAAAACAAGGCTATGATGTGACCGCAGCAGCGGACGGTCATGAGGCGTTGAATATTTTTTCCAGACTCCCTTTTCAGTTGGTGCTTCTCGATCATCGGATGCCGGGTATGTCCGGCGATCAGGTTCTAATGAAAATAAAAGAGATAAATCCTCTGGTGAGAAGCATCATGATTACGGCTTTCGGCTCTGTGGATACGGCAGTGACGGTGATGAAGCTTGGCGCGGACGATTTTTTGGAAAAACCCGTGGACCTTTCGTCTCTTTTGGAAAAAATCCAAAGGATTGAGCAAACCGTGATGATTGATGAAGAAGCCGCAAATGTTTCCGTGACGATGGATGAAGAAGAGTTTCCGATTAAAGTGGTCGGAGACAGCCATGCCATGAAAGAGGTCTTTTCTCTGGTCAGACGGATTGCGCCGACGGATTGGACAGTGCTGATCCGGGGAGAAACCGGAACCGGAAAAGAATTGATCGCCAGAATTGTCCATCTGCTCAGCCCTCGAAATGAAAAACCGTTTATTGAAGTTAACTGCGCCGCCATCCCGGAAAATCTTTTTGAATCAGAGGTGTTCGGCCATGAAAAAGGCGCTTTTACCGGAGCGGTTTCAAGCCGTAAAGGCCGGTTTGAACTGGCGCAGAACGGGAGCCTGTTTCTGGATGAAGTGGGCGAACTGCCGTTGAATTTACAGGCAAAACTGTTAAGAGCTCTACAGGAAAAGAAAATCAGTCGGGTGGGAAGTGAAAAAGATATTCCCATCGATGTCCGGGTGCTTGCCGCGACCAACCGGGATCTTAGGAAAATGGTTGAAAACGGTGAATTCAGAGAAGATTTGTTTTACCGTCTAAATGTCCTGGATATTGAAATTCCACCGCTTCGCCATAGAAAAGAGGATGTCCCCGCCTTAACGGAATTTTTTCTTGAGCGCTATAATTCCAGAGCTGACCGATTTGATTCCGACGCCATGACAACCCTTATAAAATATTCATTCCCCGGCAATGTCAGGGAACTTGAGCATATGATCCAGCGCACCCTGACCCTGTCTCGCGGAACGGTCATCCGGGCCGGTGATTTGCCGGCAGAGGTTCGTTTTCATCAGGCGATCGAGCAGGAGGGGAGTCTTGCCAAACGGTTGGAGGCGGTTGAGCGGGAAATGATGATTTCCGCTCTTGAAAAACATGACTGGATACAGACACGGGCGGCGGATACTTTAGGGATCAGCGAACGGATGCTGCGGTATAAATTGAAAAAGTATCGAATCAAAAATCAAAAGAAATGATAACCGGTTGAAACCGGAAGATTTTATTTATATTTGAATTAAAACCGCCGATGCGATAAGCTCACAGGCAAATCAACATTGAAAAAGGAGCATGTCCCATGGCCTCATATTCCGATGTCAGTACCGGCTGGGAAAGTTTGGATAAGATTATCGACCACCTGCGGCGCGGTGATAATGTGGTCTGGCAGGTGGACGCCATTGATGACTATCAGCGGCTGGTGTCAACGTTTGTCCACAATTCCCTGGCTAACAATGAGCGGGTAGTATATTTTCGATTTGCCCGCCATGTTGCATTGTTGGAAAAACGCAACAACCTGAAAATATATAAGCTTAATGTGGAAAAAGGATTTGAGTCTTTCTCCACGCAAGTGCACGGCATTATCACAAAAGAAGGCAAAAACGTCTGCTATGTTTTTGATTCTCTGTCTGATCTGCTGCACGTCTGGGCCACGGATCTGATGATCGGTGATTTTTTTTCCATCACCTGTCCGTATCTCTACGAATTGAATACCATCGCCTATTTCGCTATTCTTCGGGATCGGCATTCTTTTAAGGCCATTGCACGGATCCGTGAAATCACCCAAGTGCTTATTGATGTATATAATTATAAGGGCCAGGTATGCATCCATCCGGTGAAAGTCCAGCATCGGTATGCACCCACCATGTTTTTCCCCCATATTAAGCAGAAAAACAGCCTTCAGCCGGTGATCAACAGCGTGGACGCAACGGAGCTTTTCACCCATCTTTCCAATCATAAAACCGGTGTGGCCCAGCGGCACCTGGATTATTGGGACCGTTTGTTTATACAGGCCCGTGATCTCAATGAATCCGAAGTTCCTGCCGAGGAAAAGCAGGACATGGTGGAACAGCTCAGTCGTTTGTTGCTGACCCGGAACAAAAAAATTCTGTCCCTGATTCGGAAACACATGACCCTG
The DNA here is from genome assembly GCA_027858815.1 of Desulfobacteraceae bacterium. Classification (GTDB taxonomy): domain Bacteria; phylum Desulfobacterota; class Desulfobacteria; order Desulfobacterales; family Desulfosalsimonadaceae; genus SURF-3. Next base: position 7,101 of record JAQIBZ010000288.1, on the reverse strand, counting down.
GATGATTTATTAAGGATCAAGGTGCGGCTTATCGGCTCCGGATTTATCGGCGGAAAATCTGTTGGGATGCTGCTGGCACGAAAAATTCTTTCCGATGATATGACTTTTAAATGGGCCGATGTTCTGGAGCATCATGATTCCTTTTATATCGGTTCGGATGTGTTTTATTCCTATATTGTTCAGAACGGCTGGTGGAAACTTTTCATGGGTCACAAAACCCGGGAAGGTTATTTTGACCGGGCCGCAAAGCTTCGGGAACGCATGTTGACCGGCGTGTTTCCCGAGGAAATCACTGAGCAGTTTCAATTGATGCTGGAATATTTCGGACAGTCTCCCATTATTGTCCGCTCGTCCAGCCTTCTGGAAGACGCTTTTGGCAGTGCGTTTGCCGGAAAATATGAAAGTTGTTTTTGTGTAAATCAGGGCCCTCCGCAAAAACGATACGAAAAATTCGAAGAGGCGGTGCGTTATGTCTTTGCCAGCGCCATGAATGAAGATGCCTTGGCTTACCGCCTTCAGCGGGGTCTTGACCAAATGGACGAACGGATGGCTCTGCTGGTACAGCGGGTTTCCGGGGCGTACCACAATCATTATTTTTTCCCGGAAATGGCGGGAGTGGGGCTTTCACACAATCCGTTTGTATGGAAAAAAGGCATGGACCCGAAAGCGGGTATGATCCGTCTGGTTTACGGATTGGGGACCCGGGCTGTGGACCGTGTGGAGGATGATTATCCGCGAATTATTGCTATGGATGACCCTTTGGTAAAGCCCCTGGCAGGCATGAAAGATATCCGGAGATTTTCACAGCATTTCGTTGACTTGCTGAACCTTGAAGAAAACCATATCGAAAGCGCACCCTTTGAATCTTTGATGGACAAAAATGTCCCCGCTCGTATCGATCTGCTGACCATTCGAGATACTGAAGCTATCCAGGCCCTTCGGGATATGGGCCGCCCGGAAAAAGATCAACGGATTTTGACTTTTGACCCGTTTCTGACAACAACGCCTTTTATTGACGTGATGCGTGCCATGCTCAGCCGGCTAGAACAAGTTTATCGACATCCGGTGGACATAGAATTTACAGTGAATTTTAACCAGACTGAAAACATCCAGATCAATCTGCTCCAGTGTCGTCCATTTCAGACGATTGGCATGGGCGGCAGACTCCCTCTGCCTGAATCCATAAGCGATCAGGATATCGTCATCCGCATGGATGGACGTTTCATGGGCGGCAATGTCGCCCAACCCATCTCAATGGTTATTCTGGTTGATTCAGAACCTTATACCCGCCTGTCCCTTTCTGAAAAATACAGTGTGGCCCGCTTAATTGGCAAATTGAACAGGACCATTGCTGACCGGGAAAAAAATCCAACCTTGCTTTTGGGACCGGGCCGATGGGGGACCCATACGCCGGCTATGGGCGTGGCTGTTAATTTTTCGGAAATCAATCACATCGCGGCAATGGCGGAAATCAGCTACCGGGACGGAAATTTGATTCCGGATCTGTCTTTTGGCACACATTTTTTTCATGATCTTATTGAAACGCGGATTTTTTATATGGCCATTTATCCGGAGCAGTCTGAAGTGATTTTCAAGCACCAGTGGTTTGTAGATCAGCCCAACCTGTTGGAAACTCTCAGCCCAGTGGACGCGCATCTGGCCCATGTGGTCAAAGTGGCGGATACCCGGGATGCCGGACTAATCATTCATTCGGATGTGGCATCCCAGCAGGTGATGTGTTATCTGGCAGGAAACAAAAATTGAATTGATGCCTAATTATTTCTTTCCACGGCCCTTAAGCCATTTTTTTTAGGTCATAGCATGCCTGTTTACTGTGAGCAGGCGCTTTCCAGATATTGGCTGAATGTCACTTTTTGTTATTTTGTCTCCAGATAGATTCTATATCTGCTTATCAGAGCTTTGACACCAGTTGAGATCAGAGCCCTGCTGAAACGGTTCTGGACCGCTATGCTGTGATACAGACGGCCAATCAACTTTATCCGCCCGGTCTCATCGTTTCTGGAATAGAAATCAAAAATGAACAATGCGTTGAAAAGTCATTTCCGACATTCTGGGAAGTATTTGAGGGCTTGTATAAAAAATCTTGAATTTATTGTCCATGATTCAGGCGCAAAAACTCATAATCACGGAGAATAAAGCGTTGGATGCGCTGTGGCTTATCCATCTTACGGGGATGTCAATATCCGCAAGCGGTGTAGGGTGGATAAGCCACAGCGCATCCACCATAAAATGACGAATGTTGAATAATGGCGATTGGAAGAGTTGCTGCAGGTGCTGTTACCAATGCGGTTTTAAAAGAAGCAAATATTGGCTTCGGCCAGCACAATGTCATTCCGGCATGTTTTTAGCCGGAATCTATGTTCGGAATAGCACATAACTGGATTCCCGATAGAAGCATTCGGGAATGACAAATCAGTTTTGGCCGAAACGATGATCAAGGCCGAAAAATTTCTTTTTTAATGTGATTGTTTTATGAAATTGATTAAAAATCAACAAAAAGGATCGGAATCGCTTCATTTCCCTGTTATGGTTTATATGAATTATACTAATTGTATCTGAAATGATCAATAAGGATTTATAGATTTTCTTTTAAAACTGATATGGATGGCGAAGGAATGGCATCGAAGATTAAAATTTCTTTCCACCTGTTTCTATCTGTTATAAGGTTGGGTTCAGTTAAACATTCAGGGTGTTGGTTGAGCGGTCGTGTACGTACTGGCTCTTGTCCCCAGACTCATTTCGATGATGTTGCCCAGATATTCGCCCAGGGTCTGGGTCATCACCGCGAAGATAAATGACGTGGGTCCAAATATTAGCACAAACAGCAATAGAACACTGGCTAACGCCATGTTGGCATTGCTGAGGAGGCGGATGCCTTTGTCAAGAGGGGTGAGTGTCGAGATCATAAAGAGTCCGCCCACCCCGCCGATATTATTACGTGAAAATCATCGGCAAGCAGGAGTGTAACCTTTGCCTATACGCGATGTGTGTCCTGGAAGCCGTGAATGAGCACAAGCGGTGGGCCCGAACCTATCTCGCTCCAGGCCGATGGATACGCCGTTTACAACGGTTTTATGTGGGGTTCTGATCATCTCCATCAACGTTTTAATAAATATAGCGTTCGCATATTCGGCGGTAATGATATCCGTATATGGATAGTGTTATAGCGACGGGTATCAGCCTGGGCTTGTAGATCAGGGTCCAGATCATCAGTTGCCAGTATTGAAACCGTTCCTTTCCCAGCACACCGAGCCGGAAAGTGGATCGAAAAATTGAAAGAAACCGCTGAACATTTATCGGCTGGCTGATTTCAGGCGCTTTTAGATCCTTTAGTAACGTCCTGACCCGTTGATAATAGTTTTTCGGGGAATAAATCTGTTTCATGATCAATTGATAGCCGTCTAAAAGCTTGTCCATTCCCATTTGGGGGATGATATTGGTTGTTCCGTCCACGTTGTCTCCGGAAAATAAATCGATAATCCGGCTTTCCCTGGCAAGGCGGTCAAAAAGCCGTGTTCCTGGAATAGCCTGGAGCATGCCCACCATTGCGGTAACGATTCCACTCTTCTGAATAAAATCAATCTGCCGCTGAAAGATAGACGGCAGATCGCAGTCAAAGCCCACAATAAAACCGCCCATCACCTGCAAACCCGCGCGATGTATAATCGCAACGCTTTCAAGGAGATCCCGGTTTTTATTCTGTATTTTATGACATTCCGTCAGGCAGACCTCATCCGGCGACTCGATGCCGATAAAAACAGAATCGAATCCGGCGGTTACCATCATTTCCAGGAGTTCCGGGTCATCGGCGAGATTGATGGACGCTTCCGTAAAAAAAACGCATCCCTTTTTATCTTTACGCCATTCGATCAGGGCAGGCAGCAGATGCGTTTTAAGATAGCCTTTGTTTCCAATAAAATTATCGTCAACAAAAAATATACTGCTGCGCCAACCGGCCGCATAAATACAATCCAGTTCCGCGATAACCTGTTGGGGTTCTTTTAATCTCGGCCGGTGCCCGAATAACGCTGTTACATTGCAGAATTCGCAGTTGAACGGGCATCCTCTGGAAAACTGAATGCTCATGGACGCATATCGTTTCATTTTTACCAAATCCCACGAAGGAACCGGAGTATCGCAAAGATCGCAGAAAGACGGCGCCCGGTAGACCTTTTTCGGGTATCCGTTTTGCAGGTCCGACAGAAAAACAGGAAAGGTGCGTTCCGCTTCATCGAGAACCAGATGGTCCACATCCAAAAATTCATCAGGCTCGGAAGTAAAAAGCGGCCCACCGGCAACGACCTTTAAATTTAACGCAATACAGCGATTGATAATTTGCCTGGCGGATTTTCGCTGAACCGCCATACCCCCGATAAAGGCCATATCCGCCCATAAAAGATCTTTGTCCGTTAAACTCTCCACATTGACGTCCACCAGCCGCCGGGACCATTTTTCCGGCAGCATGGCCGCAACGGTAAGGAGTCCCAGGGGCGGAAATGCCGATTTTTTTCCGATAAAACTTAGTGCGTACGTAAAAGACCAGAAGGTATCCGGAAATTTTGGGTAAATAAGAAGAATGTTCATAAAGTCAGGCTCCTCTTCCCATTCAGATGGGATAAATTGGTTTTAATTTTGTTCTTATGGCATTAATCGCTTCCATTCCTTCAGCATCTGTGACCGTATAAGATAGTCAGTATCAGCCATAAAAAAGGGCATATCTACCCGAACGGTCATATATGATCTTTTTTCAGAGTTGATTGGCGGTATGGCAGGAAGCCATTAAAAACCTGAAGGATCTCCTTTATCACCGCCGTACAATGAGTACTGGGGTTTTTGTCTCTTTATGGATTAAGCTTGAGGTCACGCTGCCGAGAAAAACAGCTGCTAAAGCGCTTCTCCCGTGAGAACCCATAACAATAAGATCTGCATTGGCACTCTCCGCTTCTTTCGCAATCTCTTCTGAAGGCTGGCCTGCGGTTAACAGAACCGTTGATTGGATTCCATTTTCATCGCAGATTCCCTTTATCTCTCGTACAGCATCTTCCGCGGCTTTTCTCAGGTAATCCTCGACAGGCTCTAATATCTGATGCACGTTATCAGAAACCGGCCGGTCCATAATGGTGGGATTGTCAATAACGCTCAGAATAATTATCGCGCATTTTAACTGCTTGGCGAGGTCAATGGCATATCTGGCGGCCCGTTGAGCTGACTTTGATCCGTCTGTCGGTACAAGAATTTTTGAAATCATGAGTTCTCCTTTAATGTCGGTTTAGGAATTGGATAACGTCTTCATCCTCTGCGTGTCATACGTTCATCTTTCAACGGCTCGCAATCGATGCCCGGCTCCGGTAGCCGGACTTTTTCATCTCGTCAAACTTTTTAAAGACATCCTCGCTTCCATTCAAAGCACATAACTCTGCCTTATCCAGATCTATCTTATCTGGTAGCCCCGTTTCCCTGATGACAATCTCTCTTACCGTTTTTTCAGTCAGTTCCGACGGATCGACAATTACCACCTTGATTTCATCAGCACCGGAAATGGAAGAGTAGCTGCCGCCCGGCAGATAAATACAACCAGTGGAAAAATCCACAGCATAGGCAATAATGCCCGGAATGAGGAAAAACAGGAGCCCGACCCCGTCCAGGACCGCAATCCCTACGTCAATACCGCCCGCTGCTCTGACCCCTTCTTTCGGGATGAAGTATCCAGCCGCAGGCCGATAGCTGAACGAGCAGGCTGACGAAAATAAAAAGGGTGAGTATTTTTTTAAAAATTCTTTTCTGTTTCATTTCTATATCTCTTAATTTGATTATGTGACTCTCCGGCCCCCAATGATATTGACCAGCACGACGATAACGGCAATCACCAGCAGGATATGAATAAACCCACCCATCGTGTAACTGCTCACAAATCCCAACAGCCAAAGAATTACCAGTATTACAGCAATCGTATACAACATTGAATTCTCCTTTCTATTTCGAATATTCGTCAATGATAAGTTATTACCGTGTGACTCACGTATTCACTGATTTATTTAGTTTCAATATTTGTGCCAGATTCCCAATACTGATGGTGAAATCATCTATCAAGCTGATTTATTGAGCAATCAGTTTAAAAATGAACAGCCAACCAATTCTTAATCACCCGATAAAAAAGGTCATATATTATCGATTGGTCATATATGACCTTTGGTTCACAGCGCCATCAGTCGTTGATTTTTGTTTTTAATGGAATGTCTGTGTCTGTCATCACGACGTTGAAGCGCACCCGGCCAATCACCTTGCCTTTAAGCGTCGCAACATTAAAGCGCCAACGCCCGAGAGAAGAAAAATTTTTGAGCTAATAGGCTACAATACAACCGGCAACAGAAAAATCGTAAAAGAAGTTCTGCATAAGCCCAATTTCATTGACTGATTTCCTTTTATCCGATCAGGTCCTCAGGATCGTCAAAAGGAGCGCCCCCAGCGCAGGCCGATGAAATCGGGTCCGATAATCGGCGCAAGATAGGTCGCTTTTTCCGGCGTAACAAAAAGCATGGCAACGCCATACGACAACACGCCGCTGGCAATAACATCGCGCCAGTGATGTTGGTCTTCGTCAACACGGACATAAGCGACGTATGCGGATGCCAAATAAGCGGGGACGCCCCACTTCCAGCCATAACGCATGTCAAGGAATGTCGCGCCGGACATCACTGCCGCCACGTGTCCGGAGGGAAACCCATAGGGATCACCATCGGGACGTTCTCCCAAGCTGGTTTCGTTGAATGAGAGTCGTAGCGCAGACGTGAGACCCTGGTTCACGCAGGTATTGCGCAGCCACTGTTTTTGCCCTTCGGTATCGCCCTTGAAATAGGCGACAGCCAGGCCGGTGAGCGGGACAGCACCCGTTAAGATGTCAGTCGCCATGACGTTGGCATCATTTGCGGCAGCAGGAGTGACTGCGTAGAACCCAAGCGCTGCAACAATTGCCCATGTTATTAAGAATCTAATCATAAAAATCCTTATCTATCTGTTGTTTTCAGAGGGTAATTCCATACATATATATCGACGTCAAAACGCTATTTTTTGAGAAATCAT
>JAQIBZ010000273.1 GCA_027858815.1 Desulfobacteraceae bacterium | reverse complement strand
GATTAAATCACAAATCAAGATGTGACACCATATGTCTTCCATATGTCTTCCTTGAATGACTGAAACCCGAGATTAAAAAAGGAAACTTTTCATGAAAAACTCTGAACTCCTCATTTATCAGGACCAGAGGATGGGCGAATAAAAATAGATGTGCGGCTGAAGGATGAAACAGTTTGGTTGGCACAGGATCATATGGCGGAGCTGTTTGGCAAGAACAAGAAGACCATCTCCGAGCATATAAGAAATATATTCAACGAAGGCGAGCTGGAAGAGAATGTGGTTGTCCGGAAATTCCGGACAACCACTCGCCACGGTGCAATTGAAGGAAAAACTCAATCCAGAGAGGTGCAGTTTTACAACCTGGACGTGATTATCTCGGTCGGCTATCGGGTCAAATCGAAGCAGGGTACGCAGTTTCGGATTTGGGCGACGCAGCGGTTGAAGGAGTACATCGTTAAAGAAAGAGCCGGTGTCACATCTTGATTTGTGAATTGTATTGACGCAACAAACAAAAAGAATTTAGAAAAAGTTATGAGCAGATCATGGAGGATAGAATTTGACGGTGCACTATATCATATCTTGTCACGAGGCAATGAGCAGCAGAAAATATTTGCAGATGATCAGGACCGAAATTTATTTCTTGAGTTAATCGGCGAGATGTCAGCCCGGTTTGATATAATTGAAAGTCCCGAATACCTGCTGCGTCTTTCCTGTTACATCCATCGGAACCCCCTCCGTGCTAAAATGGTAAAGCGACTGGCCGATTATCGCTGGAGCAGCTACCGTGTTTATGCTTACGGTAAGAAACAGCCGGACTGGCTGAAGACGGATTTAATTTTTTCGTTTTTTGATGGCGATCATGAAAAGCAAATTCTGGGATACCGGAAAAAAGTTCAGTTTTATTCCCATGAAGAAAAAGAATTGTGGGAGGATTTCCGGCATGGTTTTTTTTCGGAACCACTGAATTTGTAAACAAAATGAAAAAGGCCTATTTACCGGAAACACGGCATAAAGAACAACCCCAGCAGCGGGATATCTTTCGTTCCGAAGATCCTCGAATCATTATTAAAAAAGCTGTTGCTATACTGGATTGCGATCCGGATGAATTCATTGCGTCCGGAAGAGTGTATGGAATGAAAAAAACAAACAGGGATTTATTGATGTATTTAATCTGGGAATATGGGGTGTACATAAATGAGGAAATCGGAAACCTGTTTCATGTCACTTATTCATCTGTCAGCAGAAATGTTTCATTGATTAGGGAAAGATTTCTTAAAGATAAAGCCTTGAAACAATATTATAATAAGATTAAATCACAAATCAAGATGTGACACCATCTTCACTACCATCTTCACTAAAGATATTCTTGATGCGGTTAATGAATCTCGGGCAAGGACTGCCGAACCAAACGCTTTATAACCTGACCGCGAGCAGCTCATCAGTTTCCATGGAGGCTATTAGCGCGGCAGGTGAGCTTTTCGTTATCCGATCCCTGCGATTAGATTTCAAATGGAGACTTGCAAGTGCTTCGATTGAATTGCATTTTGCGCGGCATGAACAAGAAATGATGATCTTGACATACCTCGCTTTTTTGCTGTGGCATCAATTTGTTGAAGGGTTATTTCTGGAACAGTAATATTAACTCTAACTGTACGTGGCTTTACATCAGGAACGCTTACAACAAGGTAGGCGACAGCTTCAGCGTAATCTTCATTTGCCATTATGTTTTCAAGTTTTGAAGGAGTTGGTAATTTGTCTCCATCTTCAAGCATTCCATGAATGTGAAGGGTTAGAACCTCTTGGGCAAAATCTTTGGCTTCGTCAATGCTTTGTCCAGCAGTTACGCAACCTATAAAATCGGGAAATGAGACGCCGAAATCGGTATTGGCTTCTTTATGAACAATAGCAATATAGTTTGCCATGGTATCACCTCAACTAAATTTGATTCCTGATTGGCGTTCGATACTTTTTAAGGTGCCAATCGGCAATTGTTTTTTCGGGTGTGGCACTGTGACACGTCCCTTAATTTCCGGATGCCGGAACTGTGTATGAGATCCAATTTTGGCGACTTCATACCAGCCATTTTGTTTAAGTATTTTGATAATTTTTCGGCTATCCATAATGCGTATAAATACACACTTGTAAACAATTTGTCAATAACAATGATTTTTCGGATAACAGGTGGGTGAACCGGACATCAAGGGTCTCCTTCTTTTTAAAAGTTGAAACAGCTTTTGAGTGATATCTTTTTATTCAACTTTATTGGAAACCCTTGCTGCCCGTTACCCAAACGTTCTGTTTTAAATCTACTCTCCCCTAAATACGTTGTTGACATAAGTGTAAACAGGGGTTTAAAAATCGGCCAAAAACATCGTTAAAAATTCAGCCACCGAGGTGTATGGACGCACTCCTACAACATCGGTGTGAAGCCAAAGTCAAAGCCGTTCTGAGGGTGGC
>JAQIBZ010000253.1 GCA_027858815.1 Desulfobacteraceae bacterium | reverse complement strand
GCGAGCAAGAGACGATCAGCTGTGAATCAGGTCTTGACACAGGTTAAAGGACCACAAAGATTGAAAGTCTCTATCCAAAAGGCCCTCACTGGTGGTAGTATAGAAAAATCCCATGCGTTATGCGGGTTGGCGGGGTTTTAAATTATTTTCGTTTAACATTTAAGTATAAGTGATCGCTTTGTCGGATTTTTGGTAACATGATCTGGCTCCTGAGTAAGTGTTTTCACTCAGTATGACATATTTTTAAAGATCGGTAAGGATGTAAGTAGCGTTGTAGGGTTAACAGATATCCATGCTATCGTATTTGTTTTAATTTGACACAATAGTCAATTCATGTAATAAATTTTAATTTAAATAGTAAATTTACATTCTGAAACAAGATAACATTTTTATCATACGGCCAATTAGTAAATTGAGGTTAAAATTGATTTTAGAAGATAAAGGAGGAAAGAATGAATAATCGGTTGTTTTTGATATTCACATTGATTTTAATTTACGGCTTGCCTCTGCACTATGTTTTTGCTGCGAGTAGTTCAGGGATGGGCACAGAATTGAGCCCGGCTCTTCAACAGCAGATCAAAATTCTATCCCAGGAAAAGGCTGACAGAACACCTGCACAGAAAAAAATGGATTCTCAATTGATTTATGCTCTGAAAATAAAACATAAAGACCCGGTGATGAACAGTCTTCCCATGCTGCGGGCCAGTGTGGATATTGATCCGGAAGGCACCGTGCTTGTCGATATCACTGCCACGGTGACAGATGATTTACTCACGCAAATCAGGGATATTGGCGGTACGGTTATCAACAGTTTTGTAAAATATAACGCCGTCCGGGCTCGATTGCCGTTGGATGCGATTGAAACCTTAGCCGATAATCCGGATATCCGATTCATACGTCCTGCCGTCAGGGCGCTTTTAAACAAGGTCAACACATCTGAAGGCGACGTCGCCCACAGCGCGCCCATTGCCCGCAGTACTTACCATGTTGACGGTACAGACATCAAAGTCGGTGTAATGTCGGATTCCGTGGACTACCTTGCAGCGGTTCAGGCAACGGGCGACCTGCCGACAGTGACGGTTCTTGAAGATGCACCGGGAAACTCCGGTGAAGGTACGGCAATGCTTGAAATTGTCTATGATCTTGCACCAGCGGCCAAGCTGTATTTTGCCACCGCCTGGACTGGTCCGGCCGGTTTTGCAACCAATATCGAAGCATTGGCCGATGCTGGCTGCGATATCATTGTTGATGATATCTATTATTATAACGAGTCTCCTTTTCAGGATGACATTATTTCTCAGGCAGTCAACACCGTCACTGCAAACGGCGTTCTCTACTTTTCCTCTGCCGGAAATGCGGGAAATTACAATGACGGAACTTCCGGAACATGGGAGGGGGATTATAATGGCGTAGCAAATACTAACGATTCATTATACCATGATTCGATTCATGACTTTGGCGGTGGTGATACGCTTAATCGGATTACGAACAGCACAAATTCATTTTTTTACACACTTTTCTGGGCCGACCCCCTGGGTGGGGCGGGAAATGATTATGATTTCTACGTTGTTTCGCCAGATGGAAGCTCAATCATAATGAGCGCCGAAAATGTTCAGGATGGAAATGATGACCCGTATGAGGCAATCTCCGCAACAGGGGATCCTCAGGACTATCAAATTATAATTGCAAAATGGTCCGGCGCTGATGTATTCATTCATTTCAGTACCAACCGCGGACTATTGGAACTTAACACAACCGGACAAATGAGCGGGCATCCCTGCGCCGTTGATGCGTTTGCCGTTGCCGCTGTCAGCGCAAATGGAAAAACAGATGCATTTACTGGATCTGAGTCGGTAGAGTCTTTCAGCAGCGACGGCCCCAGGCGTGTTTTTTTTAACAGCAACGGCACAGCCATCACACCCGGGGATTTTTCATCCACAGGCGGAACTTTACGTCAGAAACCGGACATTGCTGCTGCTGATGGTGTTATGTGCGCCACTCCAGGATTTAACCCTTTTTACGGGACATCAGCTGCCGCGCCGCACACGGCTGCTATTGCCGCATTAATGCTTGAGGCCAATAATACACTTACTATTGCAGATGTAAAAGATGCTTTCAGTGCTACGGCTTTCGACATTGAGGGATCCGGATGGGACCGAGATTCAGGCTATGGGCTCATAATGGCTGATGCACTAATTAGTTATATTTCCCATATTGAACCGGAACCTGTGATCATCGGACCGGCCGTAGATTAATTATTGCTTGGGGATAATAAATCTATTTCGGAAATAAAAAGTAATGCGTCATAATTTTTTATGACGCATTACTTTTCAGGAACGATTTCAAAAATTATAAGTTGTTTCTTGGAAAATCTGAGGTGGCGGTGATTTTTTAGTGTCTTCCCTGGGGATGTTTGAAACCCCCATGTCTTTAGTCCGTTTCAACCGATCAACGAACGCCCTCCGCCTTATAGGCGGTGGGCGTTCGGTTTTTTAGAGAAATGGCTCTGTGGCTAATGGTTTGCGTATAAGCAATTCTCTTTTCTGTGAACCATGATGGTATAAGCTATAGGAGCTGGTCTCCTTGCGTTTGTGGGCCATTGTAGTTGTTACCGGTATTAACGGCTTTTAGATAAATTCGCTATGAATTATTAGGAGCTGTGTCAGGTGGAACGTTACTTTCAGGATCGATATTGAGTCGTAATGAGCTACTTGCCAACGACCTTGGAAAAAGATAAAATATCCTGTATATTTACCAAATATTGTGGGAATTTGATAAATCTTTAAATCTGAAAAATGCGATATTGATGGCAGAATGCTATTAAAAAGGACCCAAAAGAGCAGGTATAGCCACAGCGCCATGTCGTTGGTGTTTATGACGAGCACCTTGACAAAAGGTGCGGCTATATATAGAAAAAGGATCATGTACAAAAAACAATATCTGTTATGCACTTTAGCGCCGATAAAGTTTTTCGCAAACAGTAGCATGTCCCAGCTTTTGTTGAGGTAAAAATGCTCATATGTAAAGTAGGCCAATGACCAAAATAATAGTGGCGTGACTATTTTTTCAGCCTTTTGCGGTAAAATCTGTTAATAGGCCCTTCGGGGCCATTAAGCAACAAAGCTCCGCTGATCATAATGAATACAGGCACACCCCATTTTGAGAAGGTGTTAAGCCCAATGGCAAAATAGTTGAAATGTTCAGAGGGGGCCTTCAAATATTTAGAACAAACATGAATACAGATCACGCAGCCAATTGAGTCAATCCTTAATATATCCAAGTACATAAGGCGTCGTTTGTTCTATTCGATTTTAGTCATATAAAATTCCTATCTGACGTTAAATGTAGAATAATTACCATAGCCCCTGTCAAAAAGATAGCAATTTCTTCTCTTTGAGTGAGTAGCAACATAAAAGAAAAGGGAAGTTTCTGAAGCACGTAGCTTAGAACTCAGTGTAAGTTGAGCTATTTTGAGATAGTTCAGGTTTGATCTTTTAGGTACTGGTTTTTATGAGGTGGATGTCAGGTTAAATATGAACTATTAGATATAATACAGCTCTTAATTACAAAGAATGCTTTAAGGAATTGTGCTTGTTCAAAGTATAATTATATAGTCGTGTGATATTTTCGGCAACCGGCTGAATATGAAAATGCTGATTGAATCGACATTGTGCTGTTTTGCCCATTTCCATTCTTTTTTTGGGATTCTTTTTTAAATATTCAATCGTTTCTGTGATCGCGTCGGCATTTGCAATCGGGACCTGCAAGCCCGTATATCCGTGTTGATTGACCTCGTTTACGCCGGAGCCTTTAATCAACGTTGTGATAAGGGGTTTGCCGAAATACATGGCTTCCAGCAACACCAGGCCGAAGGCTTCGGTTCTTTCCAAAGATGGCAGGCAAAATATATCGCAGCGGTTAAACAGCTGAATCAACTCCCTGCCGTTGACTTTTCCCGGAAGAAATATCCGGTTTTGGAGTCCTTTCTCCGTCACCCGTGCTTTTATGGCTGCATAGCCCGGGCCGTCACCCACAATAATAAGATGGATATCAGGCAGTTTTTCCGTAGCCGCAATCAGATACTCAAATCCCTTATAATATGCAAACCGGCCAACACTCAGAACCGTGAGCGGGGAATTCTTTTTATCGCGTTTTTGAAAATTATCACCCAGATTTATTCGGTCCGGATCAAGACCCAATGGTATAACATGACATTTTTTGTGCCATTGCCGGAGGGCTGTGCTGTGTTTTAAATATGTGTCCGAGGTGCAAATAATGCTGTCAGCTTTATTGAGCAGTCTTGTTTCCCAGGGCTTGTAAAAATTATAAAGGTATGACATCTTTCGATCAATTTTTGAAGCCACAACATCCGCATGCCAGTGCAAGATAAGGGGACAGGCTTTTTGTAAAAAAAACAGCCAGAATGCGGATATATTGGGAAGGTGTGCGTGTATGATGTCCGGATTAAAACGATTGATGGTTGAGCGGAGCTGTAAAATGAACTCCGGTGTGACCGGTGCATATGCCAATTGTCCGAAGGTTCTGACGCGGACAATTTTTACGCCATTGATTGTTTCATATTGACTGGGTTTTGCAAAATCGGTTTGATGGGATAAAACATAAACATCATGCCCCTGTTTTATCTGGGCGTTGGCAAGGTCGTAAACAAAATTTTCAATGCCTCCCGGTTCGGGGGGGTAATATTTGGATATATGCAGGATTTTCATAGGGGTATCCGGAAATAAAAACTGGACAAATTTATCCTTTCAAAATAGTATTTTTTAAATTATCAACACCATATTCGGTTTAATATGTCAAGTAGACAGCATTCTTTAAATGATATTTATCAGGACTGCCTGGTCGTCATTCCCGCTTGGAATGAGTCCAAAAGCATACAAGGTATTGTCCGGTCGATCAAACAA
>JAQIBZ010000184.1 GCA_027858815.1 Desulfobacteraceae bacterium | reverse complement strand
GAGAAGTTATTTTTTCAATCTGACGTTAGCCGGGTCTTTCTGATTCGATTCCCAGGTCAAATGCACCGCCGACAATCCGTTTTAAACGGCAGGCAGATATCGCGGAATCAATGGCATTTTTCGGAAGTATTGTGTCTGCATGCAGAAACAGAAGAATATGTCCTTTTGCTGCCCTGGCTCCGGTATTCATCTGGGCACCCCGACCGCAAGGACTTTTAATTTTTATAATGTTTTTTTTCGTGATTGCCCGAAGGGTGTTTCCCGACACATTCCCATCCACAACAATGATTTCAAAGGTGCCTGATGTTTTAGCACTCCGGAGTCTTTCTAATGTCTGGTTGATAATGCGTTCTTCATTGATGACCGGAATAATGATGGATATGTCCATAGTCATTTTATTATTTAGATTCCATGACAATATTGATGCTCTCGTAAAAAGTATCCAGATGGCTAAGGTAAAAGTTTCATATACAAGGCGTAGCGATTTTTCAGACAAGAAATCATACATGTCGTATCTTGAGTGGCTGAAAAATCGCTACAACGCAGTAGATGGGACTTTTTACGACGCCATCAATATTAACTTTATTTTATACGTTGATCATGCCGATATTTTTTAAAGCCGAATAGGTGTTTATCGCTTTATCCGGTTGGTTTTCCAAGCATAGAATTAAATCTTTTAAATCGTCATAAACATCCACATCCCGCCACTCAGGGAGCCGGTGAACCACAAAACCGGATGACAAAAAAATATCCATGGTTTTTTGAAACACAGCAGACGTTCCCCAGGGGATATCTGTAAAAAGCATTGGCAAATAGGTGGCTGAAGAAAATCCGATCAAATAGTATCCGCCGTCAACGGCCGGCCCGATCACCGCATCCTTTGATTTAAGAACGTGCATTGCATCGGATATAATTTTTTTCGGCAGATCCGGGAAATCAGTACCCATCAATAGTGCCTGTTTGGTACCGTTTCTAAAAACATATTCAAAGGCATTGGCCATTTTCTGTCCCAGGTCAGAACCGGTTTGCAGGACCAATTCATGACGATCGCCCAGCCACTCTCGCATCAATGATTCAGATCCTGACGGATCATAGAAGATTTTGATATGATGCCCCATGTCAAAGATTTTATCGATGATATCTTTAACAAAATTTCGATAAAGAGAAAGCACTGCCGATGCGTCCATATCTTCTGCCAGCCGGGTTTTAACGTGACCCATAATTGGTGCTTTGGCAAAAACAATAATGCATGAATCTTCTCTACTCATCAGATATAAGGGCATCCTTTTCCTATGCACTCTTTGTTTTTTGACTGCTGAGTGCAGTGTGTTTTGCCGTCCGCTTTTAAACAAACCGGTAAATATTTTTTTGACAGTTCAGCAGCTGTTTTTAAAGCCGTCCATGTTTCCCGCTGGCAGCAGCGGGCGGCTTCTACCTGGTTAATTTCACTGCTGATGGCACCGGTGATTTGCTGGATAATTTTACGCTCTACGGCTTTAATCGGGTTGCTTTTAAGTAAAATCGCAAATGCTGTGCCGGCACCTAAGGCTGCACCACATCCTCCCCAGAAGGCACAGACCCCACCAGGAATGGTTTTACCACGGTCAATGGCAGTGACAATATCTTTCTCTGTCGCTGTTCCGCCCAAATTGCGATATGTCGCAACAATGACAGCGGGAACGATAAAGTGGTGCTCCGGTCCGTGCAACGGGATTGCCGGATGGTTGCGAATAATATTTAAAAGGTCGATCATGTCGGTTTTATACGTGTTCATACAGATTTGTCTGACAATATCAACAGCGTTTTCTCCGTGACACGCATCACAGACAAAATGGTCCTTTTCACAAACCGCATTGGCCATTTTGACAATCCCGCAAAAAGCGCATTTCTTTTGCCTGTCATTTTCAAGGTAGGTCAATGGCTTGCCGCAAACCATACATCCCGCAGCAAATCGATCCGGTACCTGAGAAATAGCTCCGATGCTGACAGAATTAGAAATATTGATTACAGGAGTGGTTTTTTTAACTTCTTCCACAGGGGCCTGAAAACAGGCGCAGGAATTTTCTGCTTCAATGTTTGCAGCATTACCGGCAGCGTCTAAGATAAAAATATGGTCGTTGAATCTTTTTGCAGATTCTTCATCCAGTACCGAATTATGTCCGCGAATCAACAGTTTTCCGTCATCGGTAACCACTGCGGCAAACGGCCCCGGATAGATGATGGGAACATCTATGCCTTTTTTGGGTTTAAATCCGGTATAGGTCAAAGAATAAAATGGATGATTCTGTACTTCTCTGTAAAAAAACCGTTTTAAAAATTGAATATTATTAAACCCGCAGTTTTCCAGCATGTTGGTTAAATAAGGCTGGAGCATGGCGCCTGCGATACACTCTCCCCGGAGCTGTTCATCATTTAAGATCTCTGGTGGCGGCGTCGAGTCCGTCACCACATCCGATATAATCAGTCTTCCGCCGGGTTTTAATATCCGTAAAATTTCTAAAAATGTTTTCCGTTTGTCTTCGGATAAATTTATCACACAGTTGGATGTAACAACATCTGCCGAGTTATCATCCATGGGGATGGATTCCAGCAATCCTTTTCGAAATTCAATGTTTGTGTAACCCAGTTTTTGCGCCACTGATTTAAGGCCCTGGTTGGCGCGATCCAGCATATGGTCCAGCATGTCAATGCCGAAAACACGGCCGGATTGTCCGACCTGACGGGCAGCGATAAAACATTCCATGCCGGCACCGGAACCCAGATCCACGACAACTTCACCGGTTTTCAGGTCTGCGTCCAGAACCGGACTGCCGCAACCGTAGGATCTGATTCTGGCCGAATGGGGGATATGACTGATTTCAGACTCCGGATAGCAGACCGGATTGGCAATATCCGTGTTCGGATCGATGGCAGCGTCTTTGTAAAAATTGCCGACTATCTGATGTGTGGAAGACACGTTGAGTACACAATTGGAATGCGTCAGAGAAACGCCGGTGCCGTTATGGTCGCATTGGAGCAGGCGGTCACCCATTTTTATCAGGATTCGGGGGTAGGGCGTATTCATGCCTGATGCGGCGGCACGGGTAATCAGCCAGAGAGCCGTCATATTGTAGAGGTCAATGTAAGGATCAAATCCAACATAAGATCCGCCCGCATAAAGACTGTGATCAATATCACCGCCGCCGATCAAATATCGCATCGGATTTTTCATGTAGTTTTCATTTTCAACAATAGACAGGGATCGCAACCGGGACAATTCCGGGCTTTTATGCCAGACTTTTTCAATACCTTCCTTGATGTGACCGCATAGCGCCTGAGCGTTGCCAATCAGGGCCGGGGTGGGGTAAATGGATCCATCCGGTCCGATGGCCAACGACTCCCATCCCGCATTTCCAAGATCGTACCGGGTGCCGGAACTGGAAAAGATTTGAGACGCCATGTTGCGGATATTATCAATGATGATTCCGTTTGCGGTTGCCGTATTTTCGGCCTCAATCAGGTGGTGGTACAATGTTTTGGGCGGTACGAACATTTGGGAATCCGCGTTTCCCGTTACAAACAGCCAGAGATAGTGGACTTCCGATATATTGTATTTGACGGCTGTGTCGACAATATCCCGCATTTGGGCAACGTTTTCCGAATGAACGGCCATGGCCAGAGTTTTATGAATGTCTAAC
>JAQIBZ010000167.1 GCA_027858815.1 Desulfobacteraceae bacterium | reverse complement strand
CGGATTGGTTAACGTCATCCGGATGTGTACCTGATGCCTGCGGCAGTAAAAAAACAATTCTGGTTGGGATGCCGTGATAGATCAATCGTGTCGCTTCCCACCAGTCGTCTCCGATTTGCATAAGATTAGCTGATGGTTGAATGGTCGGAGTCGCTGTGTTCTGGGCTGAAGGGGACTTTGTGAAATGATAGCAGAGTCCGGCGACAATCAAGGTAATAAATAACAGACCGATGATTCTTTTTAGGTTTGTAAGAATTGAAGGAGCTGGTGTTTTATTCATTTCCACGGCCCTAAGCTTCCGGCGTCATTTTTATAATGCTATAATATGTAAAAATGCGATTGACATAATGGACGGGTTCAGTGCCTCTTGCATACCCGAAATCGGATTTTTCATAATATTCCCGGTATCTGAGTAGTGGCAGGGTTTTTTCAAGAGAGCTCCATTGGTTGATATCAAATCCTTTTTTGTATGCGATGTATCGAGCATCTTTTATATGCCCATATCCCACATTATAGCTGCCGAGGGCAAACTTTAATCTTTCCTCCGGTTCCAGATTTCCAAATCGATTGTAGAGCTTGTGAAGATATTTGATGCCGCCCTTGATGCTTTCTTCAGGGTTTGAGCGGTTTAAGACACCCATTTCATCAGCTGTTGGCATTGTCAGCTGCATGAGTCCCCGGACACCTGTATAACTGACCGCATTCGGGTTAAAATGTGATTCCTGATAAATGACTGCGGCAATCAGGCGCCAATCAAAATTATACTTTTGGGATTCTTCCTCAATAATCTGTTTGTAGGCAGGCAGCCTTGTTTTTAAGCGGGTATGAAATTTTTTGATATCCACATAGTCAAACATATCCGTGCCAGCATAATATTTATTGTATATTTGTGAGAACGTACCGTTTTCTTTTATGATATCAAAGAATTGATTAATTTTTTTGATAAGCCGGGAGTCATGCTTTTTTGCCGCCCATCCGAGAGACTGGTGGTCTGAAATCGGAAAAGCGATTCTTAGGTCCGGATAATACCGCCGGTTTAAACGGAAGATATTTGAATCGGCAATCGTGATTTTAATTTTATTGTCTTGAACCTGGCGCAGGAGTTCTTCTGTCGGGATGTTGTCATAAAGAGTAAAGTGAATGTTTAATCCGGATTTTTTTAAATCCACCAGGCGCTCATGATATGATGTGTTTTTTCGTATATGAATCGTTTGCCCATCTAAATCTGACAGTTTCTTTATTTCTGGGTTACCCCTTCGGACAATCACTTGCTGCTGAACCGGCAGGTACTCATCGGAAAACATTACCTGGGTTTTTCGTCTTTCTGTTTTTGTTAAACTGGATGCAATGAGATCGCCTTTGCCGCTTAGAAGTGTTTTAAACATTTTTTCCCAACCCGGCGTGATGACAACAAGCTCAACATTTAAGAAATCAGCAAATTCTTTTGCCAGTTCATATTCAAAACTCATTGACTGGTCCTGGTACAGGTAAAATCCATGGGCGCTGTTGTTTGTGATTACAACAATTTGTCCCCGGCTTTTGATTGTCCGTAACGAGTCATTCGGGTTGTGGCATCCGGAAATTAAGAAGCACAGGGAGATAGAGAGGAAAAATAAAGCGAGTTTAATTTTCAACAAAAGCTCCTTGTTGTGGTATTTTTATTCAGAAGAAAAAAATCTTTTTCCATTTTATCAAAACCATTAGGAATTCAGGATCGCATCATTCGTCTGTTCTCAGATACAATCAATTCATGCACCAATATTATATTTCTGTATTTAATCTAAATTATTAATTTAATAGGAATACAGGCCTCAAGTCAAGAGCAGAGATCATATCTATAGCTTGACAATTTCTTTGATTGAGATTTAATTATGCACTTGCTGAGATTCAAGGAAGAACCTTTATTCTCCGCATTGCATGCTTGGCATTCAGCGGCGCATGCGCTTTTTAAAATTTATTTTAAAGTACTTATTGCAATTAAGGGTTTGGGAAAAAATGACACCGATTATATTGATTGTAGGATATTCTGATGCAGGGAAAACAACCCTTGTGGAAAAGCTGGTTCCGGAACTGAAGAGAAAAGATTATCGCGTAGGTACCATCAAAAACTCTCACCATGAGTTAAATTTCGATAAAAAAGGCAAAGACAGCTGGCGGCATTTCGAATCCGGTGCTGATGCCGTGGTGGTGGCATCTGTTGATAAAATTGTGATGATCAGAAGAAAAGAGACTAAAGACGCTGACAGCCATGCGCAATTGTCATTTATAGAAAAACATTTAACGGATATGGATGTGATCATTGCAGAAGGGTATAAAAATGCCGGGTTCTCGAAAATTGAAGTATTTCGGCCTCAGACACATGATGAAGTACCGGTCTGTTTAAATGATGATATGCTGATAGCCATTGTCGCAGATGTTGATTTAAATATCAGCGTACCTGTTTTTGGACTGGAAGAGTCTGCCCGCCTTGCAGCTTTTATTGAGCAGAAATTTTTGATGGCGTCGTAAAAAGCCCCATCTACTGCGTTGTAGCGATTTTTCAGCTCCTCAATATACTACATGTATTATCTTGGATCTGAAAAGCCACTACGCCTTGCCATATTTTATGGTATTGGTGGAACTTTTAGCTTAGCCATCCGGATATTTTTTACGAGTTCATCAAGCATCGGTGAGGGTTTAAATTACAAAATAAAGTGCAAAATTCAGGTAATAAAAAAAGCCGCTGCCCCTGACATAACATCAGGACCTGCGGCTTTTAAAATTGATATGCTGTCTATTGCTTGATGATTAAATCCCTGCCATAGCTCTTATTTCATCTGCCTTGTTCGTGTTTTCCCAGGTAAACTCCGGTTCTGTGCGACCGAAATGACCGTACGAGGAAGTCTTTTTATAGATGGGGCGCAGGAGATCCA
Organism: Desulfobacteraceae bacterium; assembly: GCA_027858815.1. Classification (GTDB taxonomy): domain Bacteria; phylum Desulfobacterota; class Desulfobacteria; order Desulfobacterales; family Desulfosalsimonadaceae; genus SURF-3. Next base: position 4,956 of record JAQIBZ010000167.1, on the reverse strand, counting down.
GGTATTCGATTATCACGGCGGGCCTTAAGTCAAACACGTTTTTGATAATTTCAACCGCTTTGGTTTCGTCGATTTTGCCGGTACCCAGAAAGTCCACCATCACTGAAACCGGTTCGGCAACACCGATGGCATAAGCCACTTGAACTTCACATTTTTTGGACAGTCCGGCCGCTACCAGATTTTTTGCAATATGACGTCCCATGTAAGATGCGCTTCGATCAACCTTGGAGGGGTCTTTTCCGGAAAAACATCCGCCGCCATGGCTTCCCTGGCCGCCGTAAGTATCAACAATAATTTTTCGGCCGGTCAGGCCGCAGTCGCCCATGGGGCCGCCAATAACAAATTTACCGGTCGGATTAATAAAATAACGGGTATCTCCATCCACCATATTTTTGGGGATCACTTTTTTTATGACTTCTTCGATCACCGCTTCTCTGACGTCTTCATGGGTCACATCTTCTTTATGTTGTGTGGAAACGACAACCGTGTCAACGCGTTTAGGCGTTCCATTTTCATATTCAATGGTAACCTGGGATTTACCGTCCGGTCGTAAAAAATCAATTGACCCGTTTTTTCTGACAGTGGAAAGCCTTTTTGTCAATTGATGGGCAAACATGATGGGCATCGGCATGAGTTCCGGTGTTTCATCAGAGGCAAATCCGAACATCAGGCCCTGATCTCCGGCTCCCTGGTCCTTGTACAGACCTTCGCCGATATTAACGCCCTGGGCAATATCAGATGATTGCTGATCAATGCTTGTCAACACCGAACAGGTTTGCCAGTCAAATCCCATTTTTGAGGAGCTGTATCCGATGTCGCGGATGGTTTCACGAACCACGTGGGGTATGTCAACATAACAATCTGTTGTGATTTCTCCGGCAACAAATGCAAGACCAGTGGTTACAAGTGTTTCGCACGCCACCCGGCATTTTTTGTCTTGTTCCATAATAGCGTCTAAAACAGCATCGGAAATGGCATCCGCCACTTTATCCGGGTGCCCTTCAGTAACGGATTCGGATGTAAAAAGCAGGTTTTTTTTAGTCATACAATACTCCTTTGATTTTCATGGTTATGTTATGACAAAGTTTGTAAAAGAATATTTTGTATCAGCTTGTCACAAAACCTTATTATAAATTATAGTTCATCAGGTATTATTTGTCGGGATTTATAGCTTATAGCATACGAATTACCATTTCATTTATTATGTGGTGAGGACGGGATCAATTCATTTGCGAACCACTATAGTATCATATTGTCAATCAGTCGAGTTGTACCGACTTTGACGGCCATTGCCATCACCACAGGTCTGTCAATTGAATCAACATCATCTAATGTGTCAGGATCACAGATTTTGATATAGTCAATTTCCGTGTCCGGGTGTGAACCAATAAATTCTACGGTGTCTTGGATGATCGCAGCTGCATTGGTTTTATTGTTCTTCAGGCTGCTTTGTGCTTTTTTCAGAGAGTTGATCAGGCAAAGGCCGGTGATTCGCTGGGCCGGCGTCAGTTTGGAATTTCTCGAGCTCATGGCCAGGCCGTCTGACTCCCGGACGATTGGATGCCCGATGATCCGGATATTAAAATTCAGATCTTTTACCATGCGCCGGATAATGGCCAGCTGCTGAAAGTCCTTTTCGCCAAAAACGGCAATATCCGGATTGACCACATGAAAGAGTTTCGTAACAATGGTCATAACGCCTTGAAAATGGCCTGAGCGGGAAAGACCGCAGAGGTGGTTCGGAAGCTGTTCCTGATCGATAAAAGTATCAAATCCCTGCGGGTAGAAATCCGCCTTGTTTGGAGTAAAAACAACATCCACGCCGATATCTTCGGCCAGCTGAAAGTCCCTTTCAAGATCACAGGGATAGGCGTCAAAGTCTTCTCCCGGGCCAAACTGGGTGGGGTTGACAAAAATACTGATGATCAGTTTGTCTCCCTGGAGTAGGCCTTCTTTCATCAAGGAGAGGTGACCTTCATGCAGGAATCCCATTGTCGGTATAAAGGAAATTACATTTCCTTCCCGGCGGTGTCGTTCCGACCAGTCTGTCATTTCCTTTAATGATTTGATAATTTCGATGCCGACATCTCCATAATAATCACAATTTAATGATCGTTGAACTCCGTTTAAGCGTCATATTTTAAGGGGACCGTTTATGGCTTTAGGGACCGCATCACCTGACCGGAAATTGCTTTTGGAAAATAATAAGTTGATTTCCGCGGCATGATTAAGCCTTTTTCCGCAATTTGGGTTACCTGTTCATTGGTGGTCGGGTTCAGGATGAAGGCCATGTCATGGGTACCCGTCATTGCAGCGCTTATTGCATCGATTTTTTTACTGGTAAAGTTAATCAGGTCATGGTCGTCTAACATTGCATCGTCAAATCCAAGAAGTTTAACAAAAATCAGCCGGGTCAGTATAATAACATCCAGTTCCTTTAAAGAAGCTTCTATGTCACTGCTGAAAACATCGTCCATTACGCCTGATTTCAGTTTGAAAACATAAAACTCCTGTCGGTTTTTGAAGAAAACACCGAATTTATGTTCCCCCGGTGCAATCGTCATTGCCTGGTCGAGTTGTTTTTGTGCTGAAGCCAGATTTGACGTATCTGCCGGATTTGATGTATCAGCCGGATCTAAAGCGTGTTTTTCAATATCAAAAAAGGATTCGGCTTTTTGAAGAAAATCATTTTGCGTTTCCTTTGAAATTTTTGTTAACAAACGGTGGGTGGGAAGGATGACCAGGCCGGGATCCTGGATGGAGCACAGGTACATCATGGTATAATTGGCCGGGTGATCTGCAGAAAAATCAGGATTTTTTCCAATCAGCCACTTTTTGTAATTTAATGCCGTCTCATACCGGTGATGCCCGTCAGCGATAAATAATTTTTTATCTTTAAATGCATCGGAAACTTTTTGAAGAATGGACGGATCGGTGATGCGCCACAACTTGTGCTGGTGATCCGCATCGTCGTTGAAATCAAAAACAGGTGCACTGTTTTCAACACAACTTGTTAATAATCCTATAATATTCGTCTGATCGGAGAAAATGGAAAATATCTGGCTGAAATTGGCATTACAAGCCTTAATTAGCTCGAATCGTTCTGTTTTTACCTTGGAAAAAGTCGTTTCATGGGGAAGAATAATGTTTTTTTCAAAAGGTTCCAGTCTGACCCGGGCAATCAGCCCAAAACGGGTTACCGGTTCATCTGCAACATTAAATTTTACAGAGGTAAGGTATAATGCCGGGTCCGCATCCTCAATCAGAATGCCATCGTTTAACCAGCTTTGGAAATATGCTGCCGCGCGGGTGTGCGGGTTGTCCTGATCCGTATCCGTTGCTGCCGGTTTGCCTTTATCAAGCCGGACAGCACTGTTTGGATGGCGTTCATAAAAAGCGTCCCGTTCTTTATCAGAAATCACATCGTAGGGCGGTGTCACGACATCTGATATGTTTTCAATTTTTTCGGTATTATAAAGTATGCCTTGAAATGGTATAATTTCTGCCATTTAATTATATCCTTGTGTAGAAATTGCGTTGATTTTTTTTACATGAATCATAAACACTAAAAGTTAAACGGAATTATAAAATTTGTCAACCGTATTATGTGGCAGATTAATTCATAAAACATCGTCATGAAACTATGTGTTGTGGGCAGTTTATAAAATATTTTAAGAGTTTTTTGAGTGAAAAGTAAATTTTCCGGCAGGTAAAATAGAGCGACTGTTCGTTTTTTTAGAGTAGAAATTCCAAAATCTTAATCCCGTTGTGAGAGGTAACAAATACATCCTCTTTGATTCCTTGCTCATGGAACTGCTCAAATCCGCCCAGAGTCTTGCAGCCAATGATGTCGCGTCCGTAGAAGATTTTCCCCCAAAAAAACAACTTCCCCGATAACCTCATCCATTGATATGGCCAATTAGCAAACTTTCTAAAAGTAATCGGAACATGTCAATCTGCTTCTCAACTTCCATATCCTGTCCTAAACCCCAATAGAGGATGCTGAGGTAATGGGACATAACGCCCAAAGCCAATATTTCACAATTACTGTCCACGCGCAACTGACCCTTGCTTTTCAAGTCTTCAAATATCTTTTGGGTTAATTCAGTAGAACGTTGCAGCTGCATATCAACCCGTTTTCCCCATGAGCCTTGCATAAACAAAGTTTCTTTTAGCAGCGTTTTTGACAATTGAGGCGTTTTGGCAAAATGTTCATAAATCGTGCGAACCGAATGAACCAACATTTCGACGATAGAACTGTTTGACGGCATGGACTCAAAAGCCTGGCTAAGTGCTTCTTCGATATCATTATACAGGGTAGCCGCCAAAAGCGATATTTTGTCAGGAAAATGTGTAAAAGCAGTCCCTGTACCAAGACCCGCTTTTTTTGCTATATCCCGCATGGTTGTTTTTTCATAGCCCCGATCAAGAAACAATTCTTTGGCGGTTTTTAAAATTAAATTGCGAGTTTCTATTTTTTGTTTCTGACGGATTGTTCGGGTTTGCATATTATTCATGCTCCGACATTCGATTTTTAAACATTTTAATTTTGTCTTTTTCGTTTATAAGGTCCAAATCCAAACATAACAAAAGTTCAGCAGCCGATACAACGGTGAAGCCGTATAACACCTTGCGTTTGAAGCGAATAATAATAGATTTTCCTGGGCACGCTCATTTGCTGTATATATAAGCAATTTTGACGTGGCCGTAAAGCGTGTTGCCTTAATTTTTGGTTTCATCCACTTTCGGCTTAAAGTGCTTCCATGGTTTCGCCGCTTCCAATTGGGCCGCCAGGCTGAAAAGCGTTTCTTCATCTCCATAGCGCCCGGTAAAATGAGTACCGATGGGCAGGCCATCTTCGTTCCAATACAAAGGAACCGACATTGCGGGCTGCCCTGTAATATTAGCGCTTACGGTAAATGGCGAAAATGTTTGCGCAAATTCAAGGCCATATAA
>JAQIBZ010000074.1 GCA_027858815.1 Desulfobacteraceae bacterium | reverse complement strand
ATGGATGGCTTTCAATTATGCCGCGAGATCAGGGCTGATAACAGGACCTGTTATATACCGTTTGTTTTTTATACGGGAACGTATACCAAAGCGGAAGATGAAGATTTTGCCTTTAAAATGGGGGCGGATCGGTTTTTAATCAAAAGCACGGAATGGCCGGTTTTTTTCAGGGAACTTCAGAATGTGATCAAGGAAAAGGAAATGGGAGAAATCGTTTTGCCTGAAGATTCTTCCCTGAAAAATTCTTCCATAGATGAAAAGGAAATTTACAAAGTATATAACGAGCGGCTGATAAAAAAGCTTGAAGACAAAGTGATGGAACTGGAACAAGAGGTCATTTGGCGGAAAAAACTTGAAAAACAGCTGTATGACAGCCAGGAGAGCCTCCAGTTGGCATTAGACGGCGCGAATCTCGGGATGTGGGACTGGAATGTGCAGACCGGTGATGTAAAATTTAATGAAAAATGGTTAAAGTTATTTGGATATAAACCGGAAGATATTGCTTCTGATATCATTTTTTGGGGCACGCTCATGCATCCGGATGACCAGCAAAGAAGCAGGGATCTGCTGGATGCAAATCTTAATGGCGCTTCTGATATTTACGAAAATGAATACCGGGTTAAAAACAAATCCGGTCATTGGCAATGGGTTCTTGCCAGGGGCAAAGTTGCCAGTCGGGATGAGGCGGGTAAGCCCCTGCGTCATGTAGGGACTTTGATTGAAGTCTCTGGTCGGAAGAATGCGTTAATAGCACTTGAAATGTCTCATGTGCAAATGGAAAAGCAGGTTGAGATCCGCACTGCTGACCTTTTGAAATCCAATCAGCAGCTTGAAGGCGAAATCCTGCTGAGAAATAAAATAGAAGCTGCTTTGCGGGAAAGTGAAGAGCGGTTTCGGATGCTGGCGGAAAACGCCCGGGATGTTATTTACAGATTATCTCTGCCGGATGGGAGTTATGATTATGTCAGTCCAGCGTTAACTGAAATTACCGGCTATACCCCCCAGGATTGTTATCAGACGCCTTGGCTGTTAAGACAGATGGTGCATCCTGACTGGCATGCTTATTTTGATGAGCACTGGGAAATGCTATTAAAAGGGCGTACACAACCGGCATATGAATTTCAAATTATCAATAAGTCGGGTGAGGTAAAATGGATTTATTCCAGGAATGTGTTTATTCGTGATCTCGATGGCAATCCGGAGGCTGTTGAAGGAATCTGTACGGATATTACCGGGCTCAAAAAGGCTGAGCTGGCTTTGGCAAAGCAGAATGAGCATCTTGACGAACTGGTGGCGGATCGGACATCTAAGCTGCAGATCGTTTCGGAAGCATTAGGCGAGGAAAAGGAAAGGTACCGGCTGATATTCAATACAGCACCCATTGGAATTTTTCATTATAATAGCGATGGGGTTGTCACCGAGTGCAATCAGGTATGTCTTGAGATGATCGGGGCACCCCGCGAAAAATTGATCGGTTTGAATATTTTTGAAATAGTAAAAAACAAAGATTTAATCAAAACAGTTAAAAATTCTTTGTCCGGAAAAACAGTCCATACCCAAGGCGCTTATACGTCAGTGACCGGCGGCAGAAAATTTTATGCAATGGCTGATTTTGCGCCGGTCATGTCCGCTGATAAAAAAATTCAGGGGGGCATCTGTGTTGTCAGAGATATCACAGCAAACATCCAGGCAAAAAAAGCGTTGAAGAAAAGTGAGGAAAAATACCGGACCATCCTGGAAAGCATTGAAGACGGATATTTTGAAGTGGATCTTTCCGGAAATCTGACTTTTTTCAACAAAGCACTGGCTGACATCCTCGGGTATCCGGAATCGGAATTAATGGGAAAGAATTACCGGTCGTATATGGATGAGGAATATGCTAAAAAAATGTATCTAAAATTTAATCAGGTATTTAAAATCGGCAAGTCGGGGAAAGAATTTGACTGGAAAATTATAAAAAAAAATGGTGACGGACGTTATCTTGATGCCCTGGTTTCAAGAAGTATGGATTCGAAGGAACGCATAACCGGTTTTAGAGGAATTGTACGTGATGTAAGCGAACGAAGGTTGATGGAAAAATTTCTGGCTGAAAGTGAAGAACGTTTCCGCCTGATTTTTGAATCAGCGCCGGTGGGAATTTTTCATTATGATACAAAAGGGATTATACTGGCATGTAATCAGGCATATGTGGACATTAACGGGTCATCCTTTGGTAAGTTAATCGGTTT
>JAQIBZ010000071.1 GCA_027858815.1 Desulfobacteraceae bacterium | reverse complement strand
GGGTAACTAAGTCGAGACAAGGGACAAGAGCAGAATGACCACGTCTTTTAAATGGGTGACCCGAAATGACAATTCACAATTTAAGATGTGGCCCCAGGCCACTCTTATCAAGAAGAGAGCGGGTGGAAAAAGATGGTCAAATTTGAGTTCAAAAGTTATCACCAATTGAAATATCCGTTCAAGGGACAACCCGGCAGTCTTCCATATACAAGGGATAGCAAATTGATTTCAAAAAAAGCTCAGTGCCCATAACCACAACATCAAGTAGTTGATTCGTTGATTCTTCCAGGTTGACACACAATCGCATACATGCAATAAATCTTAAGCAAAAAGCTGTTTCAATTTCGTATCAAATCTTTATTTCATATCAAATATATAATCATTTTAAGACAAGGGGCCTGTTGTTAAGGCGAATCGCAATGCACGATACCCCCTGAAAAACTTAAAGTGATAGATTAAAAAAAATCAAAAAATATATAAAAATTTTCATTATATTGCTCTAATCCTTAAAAGATGAACTGAGATATGGAAATAAATAATTCTTCACTCGACCAACTGAAAGCCTTTTTAAACAAGCTTTTTCAATTTGAAAGCCAGGACCTGGATTTTGGGGTCTACAAAATTCTGCATTACAAGCACAATGAACTAAAACAGTTCATTAATGAACTTCTTGTAGGTACCGTTAATCAACAATTACAAACCCTAACAAATGCGCAAAAGACGGAAGCACAGGAAAAACTGGATGATATTGAGCAGGATGATATTGTAAAAGGCTGGCTGGCTGCTGATGATGATGAAAAGAAAACCCTTGAAAAATTTGGCAAGGAAAAAATCAAGCAATATCAGGAATTAAAACATCAGGTGGATTCCGTTCAGGTGTCGGTTGATACAGAGAATCAGATATACAATCACCTGACCATTTTCTTTTCCCGGTATTATGACAAAGGGGATTTTATCAGCAAGCGCCGGTTCGGTAAAAACGAAAAATATATGGTGCCGTACAACGGGGAAGAAACACACTTTTACTGGGCTAATCAGGATCAGTATTACATCAAATCATCGCAAACATTTACAAAGTTTTCGTTCCGGGCCGGGCCGTATAAATCTGACCTGATTGTTAATTTTAAATTAACCAAAGCACAAACCGAACAGGGTAATGTCAAGGCGGATGCCAATAAATTTTTTATCCTTTCTGAAAAAGATCCGGAACTGAATCCGGATGAAATAAATATCTTTTTTGAATATCGACCGATTTCCGGTGACGAGAAGAAATCCATCGGCACCCGAAATATTCAGGAAAAGCTAAATGAACAAACAGCCAAAAAACTGGAATCACAATTAAAAAAACATGCTCCAGCCGCCGGACTCTGGGACATGGAAACCGATCAAACCCTGTTGCTGAGAAAACTGCATCAGTATACCAAGAAAAACCAGTACGACTTTTTTATCCATAAAAACCTGAAAGGGTTTCTGGAGCGGGAGCTCGATTTTTACATTAAAAGTGAACTGGTCAGTGTGGATGATTTGTATGTCTCAGACACAGATACCCATTTGGAACGTATCCGGCATAATTTTAAGACCATTAAAGTGTTCAAGGAAATCGCGGATACAATTATCACCTTTCTGGTCCAGATAGAAGACTTTCAGAAAAAACTGTGGGAAAAGAAAAAGTTTGTCCTCAGCACCGAATGGGTCATTACCATTGACCGGCTTGTTGAATATGTGGGCATCGATGTCGCCGCCCCCATCCTGGAAGAAGTGATTCAAAACAAAGACCAGATTGCTGAATGGAAAAAATGGTTCGGCAAAAAAATAATACCCAGTAGTAGACTGACTCTTAACAGCCTGAAATCAGATTTGTTTTTTTGGATAAAGCTTCCCATTGATACGATCCATTTCCCACAGTCTTTTAAAGAAAAGCTGCTAAATATATTGTCTTCAAGGATTGATCTGGAAAAGATGTTAGATGGATTGGTATTAGATACTGATAATTATCAGGGGCTACAGTTGTTGAGAGATAAGTTCTATGACCAAATCAATGTTATTTATATTGATCCGCCGTATAACAGCGGTGGCGACGATTTTCTGTATAAGGATAATTTCAGAAATTCAAGCTGGCTTTCCATGCTTGCAGATAGAATACCAATAGCCAAGGATTTATTGGCCGAGGATGGTTTGTTTTTTTCAAGCATCGATGACAAGGATTCTAAAAATAAAGTAACACACCGGCTTTCTAATTTACTCGAAGCCCATT
>JAQIBZ010000025.1 GCA_027858815.1 Desulfobacteraceae bacterium | reverse complement strand
GCGCTCCCGTTTTGCAACCTGGCTTGGGCATCTTCCATGGCCTTCTGAAAAGCCGGGTGGGCAAAAATTATTTCCATATCATTACCTTCAACCCGCCGTTTCAATGAAAGCAGGTATTGCGTAATCATATCCGCTACGGATGTACGGTTTTCAGCTGCAAAGACTTTGGCAAATTCTGCGAGGTCTTTATCGAGGCTAATATTGAGTCGAGTTTTTGGCATAATAAATTTCCTTGATTTTTTCCTATTATACGCACTCCAGGAACAAAAAACAAAAAAATATTCAGTCTATCCATCTTTTTCACCCTACCAACTCAAAGGGGAATCGTGGAATCGGGTCGGACCAAGATGCTTTATAAGTCCTCGCCATGTTTCCGGCAGTTCTCTCCTCCGAAATCCACTTTCCATTGCACCTTGCAATAGCTATCCTTGCCGACGAACCTCAAATGGTAATATCAGGATCTTGTGGTTTGATCCGGCTTAGAGAAACTTCTGATATCCTGAAAATATATCAGTTTTCTCATTGTAGGCTGGAGTTGTGATTCGTCTGTATTATATATTCTGCATTTCTTCTATCTTCTGAATATGGTCTTTTATCCGGCCGTTTGCCACACATCCCATAAATTCATCTGCCATCTTTTTGCCTGAATCCACGGCAGTATTCCAGTAAGCAATCCGTTCTGCATCCCGGCCTTTGAACTTATAGAAGTCATTGCGGTCCGGGATTTTTTGATGCGGCAGGCTGTCTAAAAATTCACGGGAAGGGGTGAGCAACAGGACATTATCCATGTGATCCATGTTTGGTTTGCGCCAGGGGAGTTTTTTGTCCAGCCAGCCGGGAATGATGCGGTCGGTAAAATGGGGATACAACACGATACCGCTGTTGTCGTTTAAAAATGGAATATCTAAATGATAGTCAATGACACCGCCGTCACGGTAAATACCGGCAGGTGCTCCGTCAATATCTGTGATGCCGGACATAACCAGGGGAATGGCTCCGGAAGCCATGAGTGCCGGCTTCAGGTTGTCCGGTGTCAGTGTGATACGGTGAATGGGAAATTCGTTCATGTCATAAAACGGCGGAAGATCCCGGGTATCATGGAAAAGGGCTCTTTCAAAAAAGAGTTTCAACAATCTTCGGCTGACGGTATTTCCCATTGCGGCCAGTATCAGCCCGGGGATCAGGTGTGTTTTTTTATCCTGCCCGGTCAGGCCTTTGCTGCGGACACTCATGATGTTCAGCCGGAAACAGGGATGGGATAAAACAGCAGATTTGCCATCACCATCCAGCATGTGGTTTAGAATCTTATCTGCTTCCCCGCTGACGTCCGCTGGTGTGGGTTTTGTTTCGTAAGTTTGGTTTATGTAGGCTTCCTGAAGCCGGTCAACGGCAGCTATCGGATCTTTTTGTGATGCCGCCGCAAAACGCCAGGAACCGATGGATGCGCCGACCAGAAATAACGGATTATTGCGATTTGTAAACCATTGCCCAAATAGCGCACGATCCAGATTGGCAAGAATCAGCCACTTGGGCCCGCCCGCCGCACCTGCCACGACCTTGACATCATCCGGTTTCAGCCCGGAATCCTTGATTTTGGCATAGGCGTTTTTGCCGGCCCATAAGTTCACATTTTGCAGCATTTTTATCCTTTTGACGGCTTATCAAACCGATGTATCAAGAAATAACTTCTATCATGTAGGCCGGGTTTCTTACCCGGCATCAAAAATATGTCGATTGGCATGTATACTTTGTCGGGAAAGAATCCCGACCTACAGGTAATAGACACCTGACCACTGTATTACCATGTGTCAATATTTGGCCGTTTTTTCCCTGTCCTTGCTGGCACCGGCGGCAGCGATTGTTTGCCGCGCATGATCCATCGCCGGGTTTCTTTTGGGTCAATTACATCATCAATTTCCAGAAACGACGCCATGTTAATCGCTTTGCCATGATCATAGGCCATTGTCACAAGAGAATCAAACAGTGCTTTCTTCTTTTTGGGATCATCCTCTGCATCCAATTCTTTTTTAAAGCCTAAGCGAACAGCACCTTCCAAACCCATTCCGCCGAACTCGCCGGTGGGCCATGAAATATTAAAGACCGGCCGGTGGTATCCGCCGCCAACCATGGCCATGGCCCCAAGCCCATATCCCTTTCGCAGAATAACGGAAAAAAACGGAATTGTGGCACCGGCAGCAGTCACGAACATGCGGGCAAAATGGCGGACCTGGGCGCTTTTTTCCGCTTCCGGACCCACCATAAAACCCGGGGTGTCGGAAAGGGTGACTAAGGGGATGTCAAATGCATCGCACAGCTGGATAAACCGGGACGCCTTGTCTGCCGAGTCCGCGTCAATAGCTCCCCCAAGATGCATCGTATTATTGGCAATTAAGCCGAATGATGTTCCTTCGATCCGGATAAGAGCAGTGATAATTCCGGTGCCGAATGCCTGTCGCAGCTCCAGAACAGACCCCGTATCCGCCAGGGTGGTGACGACATTGCGGATATCATAAGCCAACAGCCGGTTTTCCGGAATGCATGAACGCAAAAAAACCTGGTCTGCACATTCCCATTCTGATAGAGGTCCCTGAAAATAGGATAAATATTTTTTGGCGGTTTGAACTGCTTCCGCCTCATCTTGGACCAAAATGTCGATTACACCGTTGGGTGCCTGAATGTCAACGGGGCCGATATCTTCAGGCAGGCATTTTCCCAGTCCACCCCCTTCAATCATGGCCGGACCGCCCATGCCGATATTGGAATTTTGAGTGGCAATAATCACATCACTGCATCCCAGCAGGGTCGCGTTACCGGCAAAGCACCGGCCGGATACAATGCCCACCACGGGCACCAGGCCGCTGAGGCGGGCATAGCGTGTAAAGGTGTCCAGATCCAGTCCGGCGACTTTTAAATCCATTATATCCACGTCACCCGGCCGACCGCCGCCGCCTTCGGCAAACAACACCAGGGGAATCCGCCATTCTTCGGCAAGGCCCAGCATGCGGTCTGTTTTCATATGGTTGAATCCGCCCTGGGTGCCGGCCATGACCGTGTAATCATAGGACATAACCATACACCGGGAGTGTTCCGGGGTAAACAATTGGCCGTTCACGCTCCCGATTCCGGTAATCAGGCCGTCAGCCGGGCTTTTTTTGATCAGGTCATCCAAAGACCTCCGGCGGCGCTGGGCAGCGACTGCCAGTGCGCCGTATTCGATAAAACTGTCCGGGTCCACAAGGTCGGCAATATTTTCCCGGGCTGTCCGCTGGCCGGTTTTGCGTCGTTTTTCCAATGCTTCCGGCCGGGCTTCGTCAAATCCGACCCGGTGGCGCTCAATCACTTCTTTCAGGTCCGGCCGTATTTCATCCGGATTTTTCGTTTGCTCAGCTGCTGTGTCTGAATTTGCCACATCCGCAGGCTCAATAAATAGGATGCTTTGGCCTTTGCACAGGGTATCTCCTTCGCCAGAACAAATCATGCGGACAATACCGCTGATGGAGGCTTCAATGATATGATGCATTTTCATGGCCTCAACCACTGCTAATGATTGTCCCAGATGCACAGCATCGCCTTCGGCTGCCGAGATACTGACAACGGTCCCCAGCATAGGAGATACCACAGCCTGCGTGTTTTCAGGTCCCTGGATGGTGTTGGCAGGCATTGCTGCCGGAGAATTTGCTGATTCTGAGCCTGCTTTTTGGGGGGTGACATACAACGGGGTGTGGCAGGTATTTTCAGGATCAGCCAGTTCCCGGATATGATCTTCAACAAACCGGGTGGTCACATTGTTTTCCTGAACATCCGGGTGAATGAGAAGGTTCTGCAACATGGGGATATTGGTGTCAACACCGTCAATCCGGAATTCTCGAAGGGCCCGGCCGGCCTTTGTGACGACATCGGTATAATCTGTAGAATTTGACCGGCAGATGAGCTTGGCCAGCAATGAATCAAACGCCGGATTGGTGGTATATCCCGGGTATCCGAAGGTGTCTACACGAATGCCGGGTCCAAGAGGAGGGCTGAACACGTCAAGGGTGCCGCCGGCAGGGCGGATAATACCCTTTTTATCAATTTCTTCCATATTGATGCGGAGCTGTATGGCAAAACCAGTAGGCGCTGAAATACTTTTTTGCAATAGTCCTAAATCAGCAAGCGATTTTCCGGAAGCGATTTGAATCTGCGTTTTTACCAGATCAATGCCGGTCACTTCCTCGGTCACGGTATGCTCCACCTGAAGGCGTGGGTTGACTTCCAGAAAGTAAAAAGTTTTAGCATTTGGTTTAACATTTGGTTTAGCATCTGGTTTAACATTTGGGTCCACTAAAAATTCAACGGTTGCGAGTCCTTGGTATTTTACTTTTTTTACCAGTTGGACAGCCGCATCGGTCAGCTTGTCGCGCAGGGTTTTATCAATAGACGGGCTGGGAGCGATTTCCATGAGTTTTTGATTTCGGCGCTGCAAGGTGCATTCACGCTCCCACACATGAGTGACGTTCCCGTAATCGTCGCCCATAACCTGCACTTCAATATGGCGGGCTTTCGGGATCAGTTGTTCCACGTATACATCATCATTTCCAAAAGCAGCGAGTGCTTCGGACTGGCATAGCTGATATGTAGATTCAATGTCTTTCATTTGAAAAACCGGCCGCATGCCTCGCCCGCCCCCACCGGAAAGTGCTTTGACCATAATTGCGGCATTCTCTCCGAGCGAAGAAAAAAACTCATTTATCTGTAACAGAGAAGCGGGGCCGTTCGTTGCCGGGATCACCGGGATGCCGCACTCCTTTGCCAGTTCGCGCGCCCGGGATTTGTCACCAAAAAGTGAAAGCATGTCTGCGGCAGGACCGATAAAGATGATGCCCTCTTTTTCACATTGACGGGCAAATTCTGCATTTTCTGCCAGAAAACCGTAGCCCGGATGTATGGCGGTACAGTTTAATTTTTTTGCTGACGCAAGGATCTGTTCAATGTTTAAATACGCGGCAACACCTTTTTGGGGCAGGGGAGTGCTTTCGTCGGCCAGGCGGCAATGGAGGGACGTTGCATCATCTTTTGAATATACCGCTACGGTGGGGATGTTTAATTCTGCAGCTGCACGCAGGATGCGCACTGCGATTTCCCCCCGGTTTGCCACCAGAATTTTCATTTTTTGCATGGTGTTGCCCCTTTATTTGGTTATGCCAAGTAACCGCCGTCACAGGTGATACACGTCCCGGTCGTAAAAGATGATGCCTCAGATACCAGGTACAAAACCGCCCCGGCCATCTCCTCCGGTTCCGCATGACGTCCCATGGGGATTTGGGCGACAGCATATTTGTATATTTCATCCTGATTGATCAGGGCGGAAGCAAATTTTGTGTCCGTAAGACCTGGCAGCAGAGCGTTGACCCGGATTTTATGCGGTGCCAGTTCCTTGGCATAGGCCTGGGTCATGGTGATCAGCGCCCCTTTGGTGACCGAGTAAACTCCCTGAAACTGGGCCGGTGTAATGCCGTTGACCGACGCTACATTAACAATAGCGCCGCCGCCGGCAGCTTTCATCAGTGGGAGGGCATTTTGGATCATGAAAAAAGGGCCCTTGAGATTGACATCAAAGGTTTTGTTCCAGACATTTTCATCTACACCGGCCATTTCTCCGAAATAGGGATTGGTCGCCGCATTGTTAACAAGGATATCCAGGCGGCCGTAGTTTTTTTCAATAAATTCATAAAGCGCTTTGATGGCATTGAGATCTCCCATATGACAGGCAACAGGGTGTGCTTTGCCACCTTTTGCAGTGATGGCTTCTGCTGCTGTAGTTAAGGATTCAATTTTCCGGCTGACCAGAATGACTTCCGCACCGTATTCGGCAAATGTTTCGGCAATCGAACGGCCAATACCACGACTGGCACCAGTGACAACAGCGATTTTATCTTTTAAATCAAATGATAACATGAGTACTCCTTAATAGTGTTTGAGGATTTGTTTTGCCACGGATACCTTGTGAACTTCATCTGCCCCGTCATAAATCCGGGCGGCGCGTTCGTGGCGGAAAAAGAACGCCAGAATCGTGTCATCGGTCATGCCCAGCCCGCCGTGCACCTGAAGTGCGTTGTCAATGACCATCTGCATGACATTGGCCACCTTAAACTTGATCAGGGAGATATCTTTTCGGGCGGCTTTGGCCCCCTCATTGTGAATTCGCCATGCGGCATGAAGGACCATCAGGCGGGCGGCCTGGATTTCAGCGGCACTTTCCGCGATCCAGGACTGAATAATCTGTCGGGTGGCAAGGGTCTTGCCGTCCGGGGAGATAACCCGTTCTTTTGCTCGCGTGCACATGAGATCAAATGCCCGGTTGCAGATGCCGATCCAGCGCATGCAATGATGAATCCTTCCCGGTCCCAGTCGCTCCTGAGCCAGAACAAAACCCTGCCCTTCTTCGCCGATCAGGTTTTTTTGCGGCACCCGGCAGTTCTGGTAGAGAATTTCAGCGTGGCTGAAGTACCCGTCTCCGGAGTGTCCCATCACCGGAATGTTGCGAACCAGGTTAAATCCCGGGGTGTCGCATGGCACAATAATCATACTGGCCTGCATATACGGGTGGGCCTCCGGGTTGGTCTTGGCCATGACTATGGCGAATTCCGCCCCGTCGGCAGATGTCGTATACCATTTCTGGCCGTTGATGACATAATCATCCCCGTCTTTGACTGCCGTGGTATTCATCATTAAAGGATTGGAGCCGGCCAGTTCCACCTCTGTCATGGAAAAACAGCTGCGGATATCTCCGGCCACCAGGGGGTGAAGATACGTTTCTTTTTGTTCCTTGTTTCCAAACATTTCCAGCAGTTCAATGTTGCCCACATCCGGGGCCTGGCACCAGAAAACAAAATGTCCCAGCGGGGAGCGTCCCAGGGCTTCCGACACCAGAGCATGTTCCATGAGGTTGAGTCCGGCGCCGCCCAGTTCTTTTGGGTAACATGGACCCCACAATTCCATCTGCTTGACTTTTTTCTGTTTTTCTCTGATTACCGGCATCATTTCTGCCGCAGATTGCGTCAAAAAAGCAGGTTCCAGGGGAATCAGCTCTTTGTCGACAAATTCATTGATCATTTCAAGAATGACCTTCATTTTTTCAGTTATTGTAAAATCCATCATATCCTCCTTATTCATTGGTGGAAATTGTAATTTTAAATTATCGATAGGTGATAAGCTTAGAATCTTTTTTAAGCGCCAAATGGGTGGCATTATTAAATTCGGACAGCGCCAGGCGATTTCCACTGTATATTAATCGAGTGACAGATGCGTTCATGATCTGCCAGGTTAATTGCAACGTGTTTTCATCTGAAAGGTTTAAGGCTTTTTGAATACATACGGAGATCGGCCCGCCGGAAGTATAAACAGCTATTTTTTTCCCCGTATCCTCTGTGGCCATAATTTCATTTAACCCGGTGCGCACCCGATCGGAATAAGTTTTCCATGTTTCCGGCTTATTTTTTGGTTTATTTTCCGAACTTTTTGTCGGATTTGCACTGTTTATCCATTTTCGCATGACTTTTTCATACACCATCTGAAATGATCGTTTGTCGGAAAACATCATCGTGACCTCAGCTTCAAACGCCGGTTCTTCCCTGATCATTTCCGGAATCAGGGTTTTTAAAATATTTTCCGAATCATACTCATTAAACGCCTCATTTTTATGAACAAAAGGAATTTTTTTCCCGGAAGCGGCCAGGTTATCAAGATAAGCAGTCAGGGTTTGTTCATGGCGGAGCAGGCTACCGGAATAAATCGTATCAAATTCCAGTTCCAGATTATGAAAATGATCCGCTAATATTTTGGATTGCGCCTGGCCCAAATCTGAAAGACAGTCATAGTCGGCTTTGCCGAATGAGGCCTGTGAGTGACGAATTAAATATAAAGTGCTCATATCATTTTTCTCCGTGTTTTAACCCTACGGGATTGCCGATCTCACCGCATCTACTGCGTCAAATGCGCAACCGCATAAACGACTATAGCGGTAACGCATTTTCCTTGTAGCCGTTTTAGCTTGGGGCAACCTCGACAATCGCTCAACTTATGTATGAATAAAAGAGTATGAAATATTTGTCAATAAAAAAAATAGAGCGAGCGTTCGTTTTTTATTGACTTCGGTGTTGTTGTGTATCAGAATCACTGAAAATACAAAATTATCTAAAGATAAAGGAGACACGACATGATTTTAGAAGATATTAAAACGGTTTTAATTATTGGTTCCGGCACCATGGGGCAGCAGATTGGTTTTCAATGTGCGGTCAGTGGTTTTGATGTGATGATGTATGATATCGCAGAAGATATGCTTAAAACAGCCGATAAACGGCTGGATAAGCTGGTAAAAGCATATATTGCCGGAGGTCGGCTAGCAGATGAAACCGCAGCGGCTGCGAGAGCGAAAATTCAAATGACCACCGATGCGCAGGCAGCAGGGTAACATGCGGACTTTGTGAGTGAGTCCGTGCCCGAAGATCCCAAGCTCAAAGGCAAAGTGTTTGCACAGTTCAATGAAATCTGCCCGGCTCATGCCATTTTCACCACCAACACGTCATCTTTAGTACCATCCATGTTTGCAGAAGCCACCGGTCGTCCGGAGCGGTTTGCAGCATTCCATTTTCATGATACGCGGGTGACCAATATTGTCGATATTATGCCGCATCCCCAGACATCGCTGGAAGTTGTCGACCTCATAGAGGCATTTGCTGTCCGGATCGGTCAGATTCCGATTATGCTGAAAAAGGAAAATTTCGGGTATGTGTTTAATGCCTTGATTATGGAATTGTTTAAATCCGCGCAGACCCTGGCTGCAAATGACGTGGCATCGATTGAAGATGTTGACCGGGCCTGGATGGGGGTGATGCATACACCGGTGGGGCCGTTTGGTATTATGGACAGCATCGGCATCGATACGGTTTGGAAAGTGACCGACTATTGGGCCAAAATTGTGAAAGATCCGCAGCAGATAGCAAATGCGGCTTTTATGAAACCCTATGTTGACAAGGGGGATCTGGGTGAAAAAACCGGAAAAGGATTTTATTCCTATCCGAAGCCGGCGTATGCTAAGCCCGGTTTTGTCGCATCAAAGAAGTAAATGTACGAAAAAGAAAAACCTGCCCAGGTGAAGCCACCTGGGCAGGTTTTGTTGTTTACTGTAAATTCAGAAAATCACTTGAAGCTCAATTGATTTGAAAAAAAAGTTATTCCTCCACCGGTTCGAGGACTTCGAGGACTTCCGGGGGAACTTTGACATGCGCTCTTTGTTTTTGTTTCAGTTTTTTCAACTGGCGTCCAATTGTTTTAAACGCTTCGGAAATAACTGTTCGAATAGATTCTCCGCTTCCTTCTCCATTGGATTTCTGATGAACGACCAGTTCTTTTCCGGGTGGGACCCGCAGGCTGATACGGACATGAAACTGCTTGACGGAGCGCTTACTTTCCTGGTCCTGCTCAAGGGAAATCCGACAGGAAACAATACCATCGTGAAAATCGTTGAGTTTGTCGGCTTTGTCATGAATCAGTTGTTCAATGTCATCGCGTTTGGCCACATTTCGGTAAGTAATTTCAATCGGAACTCTCATTATTACCACCTTTCTTCTAAAAAAAGATTATATTTAAACCAGTAATATATTACTGGATCAGCGGTAAGAGGTTAAGAATATCTCAAAAAGTGTACTTTTGATTTGACAAGTTCAAAAAATGACTTTAATTAATAATATAAATCATCCTTTAGCGATCGTCAAAGTGAAAAATCTATTATAGGGTATAAAATTATACTCAATGCGCTTTGGTGGTATTGTTTAAATAGATATAAAATGCCGTAATTTATTTTAACTATCTGGAATTTAAGTATTATTATATTTTGAAAGGTGTGCTATGACTGATTTTGTTCGTTCATTTTTATTTCAGGACAATCGTATAAAAAATGATGGAGAAACAGTTTCTGGGGTGATGACCATGGATTCCAGCAAAGAAGGGTGGGTCGGAATCCCCCATGGGGGAA
>JAQIBZ010000014.1 GCA_027858815.1 Desulfobacteraceae bacterium | reverse complement strand
TGATCTGAGACTCCAGAATCAATGGCTACTGCATGTATTGATTTTCCCCCAGATTCGACTACTTTTCTGACAGCTGATTCTTTAAATCCTAAACTGTATCTCATAATTGAAACCTCCATCTTGGTGCTTCAACTATGTTGACATATAGGGCACCGTAAAGCTCCTCTAAACATACCGGGCATATGCTATGGCTGAATTCTGCTTTGGAGTGCTTTTGTATATACGTTTCAATTTGATTCCAGTATCCTTTATCATCCCTTATTTTTTTGCAGGAAGAGCAAATCGGTAATAAACCGGTCAAAACTTTTACCTGTTCCACTGTGTCTTCTAAAACCTCGGCTGTCTGTTCCACTTTTTGGACCAGTTTCAGATTCAAATCGACATTTTTATCGAGCTCTTTCTGTGTAATGATTAACGCTTCGTCTGTAATAATCCGGTTAAAATAACAAAATCCGCTGATGATTATCATCCCGATGAGGGTATTCAATGAACCGGATAGTAGATAACCGTACAGTTCGGGGTCAATAATACTTTTCAAAAGGAAAAATTCTACGATGTTTGCCGTAAAAAACAAAGATGTGATCAGCAACAATGACCGATGCGATCCGAATATTGCAGTAAAAACAATATTAGCCAGCATTAAAATCACAAAGCTGTTAAATCCGGTCTGAATGGCAGTTGAATGTTTGGCGATATACCCCCCAATAGACATAACGGTAATGAAATAGATAAATAAATTAGTCGATATATGGAATTTTCCGGCTTTCAATAATATAAAAGAGACGATGCATAGCAATAGAAACATAAAATCTATCACCAGCATGGCCAGGAGTTCCTTCGGATCGTTGCGATAGATGTTGATGAATATAAATCCGGCAATCACGGGTATCAATATGATTAAAAGCCACATGAGCACATAGGCTTTTTTACGAATGATAAAAGAGGATTCATCATAAGTGGATAAAAATACACTTTGGATTCTTTTGTTTAGTTGGTAGATCATAACCATATGCTCCTGGAATAGAATCCTTTAGTCGAAGTCAGCGCCTGCTGCCGGGTTCCCATCAGAGATACTTAAACTATTTAGTTCTCCTGATCGTCTTGTTAATTTTAGTATATTTAGTATTTGAAATCCAATTGTCTGTGGTCAGAAACGCTGGAATAAAGAAACCATCTGTCCTAGTCAGTATTGTGATTTTTTTCTTCATTCCTTTGTGATCATGAATCTATTCAGCATTTCCGAAAGTTCGGATTTTCTAAAAGGCTTACAGATGCTCGCTGTAAAACCATATTCCGAAGGTTTTTTCATGACCGGATCTTCGGCATATCCACTTGCAACAAAGGCAGGAACATCCGTATCCAATTGTCTAATCTGCTCAATGGCTGCTTTACCACCCATACCGCCCGGAACAGTAAGGTCAAAAATCAATCCGGCAATAGGCCGATTCGCTTTGGTTTCTAATGCAAAAAAATCAACCGCACTTTGCCCATCTATCTTACATTCCACAGTGTATCCATAAGAACCCAGCATTTTTCTGATTGTGCTCAGGATTATCTCTTCATCATCCATGACCAAAAAAGTTCCCTTCCCTTTATGTATCCTTGCTGTTTTTTCATCAACAGATGATACGTTTTCAGTAGTAGAAGGAAGATAGACTTGAAATATACTTCCTTTTCCCTGTTCAGACTCAACGTCAATACAGCCTCCATGGCGATTGACAATAGAATAGCACATTGCCAGACCAAGGCCGTGGCCTTTTGTTTTTGTAGAAAAAAATGGATCAAATATCTTGGAAAGCAGTTCTTTTGAAATACCAATCCCGCTATCTTTTACTGATATTTTAACGTAATCACCTTTTGGGAGATTCGGATGCTCTTTTTCGGTGAGTGTAATATTTCGAGCGGTCAATTCAATCGTCCCACCAACCGGCATTGCCTGTTGGGCATTGATGATAAGATTGTCAATCACTTGGCCGATTTGATTTTTGTCAAAATTACAGGCCCATAAGTCCGGGGGTACATCGAAA
>JAQIBZ010000138.1 GCA_027858815.1 Desulfobacteraceae bacterium | reverse complement strand
TGACAGTTACGGCTGTCATTATCGTATTATGGCATTTAATGGCACCTGAAAGCCATGGCCAGCCACTTTTTCTTGTGCTTCACCTGATCATGCTTGCAGCGACCGGGATTGCAGGGCATTTGGGGGGGAAACTGGTTTTCAAGGACTAAAGCCAGCTCTAAAACATTCAAATTTAAAGCGGGATTCTCATCATAAATGATGTGAATTCCGCTTTATAATTTTCAGATTCCAGTCATTTTTTAAGGGGCAACAATAGTAATAAATAAATCTTCCATCTGTTTTCTTAACATTCCCGCCTGCGCAATAACAGACAATAGCTGGGTTCGTAAAATTTCATCATGATCTGCCAGATATTTTTTCTGGACCGCACAGATGTACCATGTACAAATCCACGGACGTTCAAAACGGGGGATTAAACAACCTTCCGGCCCCAAATAACGGCAGACATCATGGGCCTTGCGTCGCGGCTGACCCGGCGGCTTTGTCTGATCCGTCAGGTGAATAAACACCAAATCCCTGAAATCATATGAAACATCAGCGACCAGACAACATGGTGCAAAACATTGGGCACAGGTGTTTTTGCACAACCAATCAAGCGGCGAATCAATTGAAGCAACCAGAATTTTTATACTGTCTGCCGTTTCGATTATCTGATCCAACTGGTACTGATAATGATATATCAGATATTGCAGCGTATTATCAGCAGCCTGCCATAATTGCTCATTTCGCCAGGGAGGGGCATTGTCTTCAAACCCGACAGCACAAACGCTGTCAACTCCCGAAAAAAATGAAGCGGGGCGGCTCATCGGATCAAGGCAGAGCAGGTTTTATTTTGTCCCAAATGAAACCCGATAAAAAGCATCAATGAGATCCACCGCAGCCGCAATCACAGCTGTCGCCGCAACCAGCACTTATGGCTGCCATTGATTTTATAATTTCCCTTGAAGAAGCGTCTGAAATACCGATTATGTTATAATGCAGGTAAAAATGGCCGGCATTAAGCGGAAATGATTGTGGGCACGGTATAATATGACCAAAAATTTCCTCAAAATTCTTCTTGTCAACTTCAAGAATCCCTTTATCGCCAGGTTGCTTTCCATCCAGCGCACATTCAAACTGCGTCAGCCCTTCTGTTCCAATGCCGAATATAAATTCCAGAGGTTCAGAAGCTACAGGCAGATCCGTTAAGTCCGGTGCCGTTCCAGCTGTAAAATTCAGTTTAATTTTTTTTAGCGGCCCGGCAATATTTGAATTATTTTCCATGAGTCTCTCCATTAATAAATATCTATAATTGAGTTTGCATATGAAATTATTATAACTATAATTATAATAATTATTAAATCAATAAGCAGACAGCTTTTTCTTAACCGGAGTTAAGGAGCGTTCACATGAAATGCCCATATTGCGGATGTCAGAAATTTTATGTCAAAGATGAAGATGATGAATTTGAAACATATGGATTTGATTGCGAATCTGGTGAGGCATGTTTTAATCCCGATATTGAGGATTCCGATATCCCGTCACTTAGTGATGAATCCCACATCCATTGTGAACAGTGTGCCTGGAACGGTAAATACGATGAAATAAAAGATTAATTAATATTCATACTTCCAGATAAGATCAACAGCAGACGTCTGTTCATTATCAATCTGGGTTTCGAGATCAAAATATTTATTTATCTCGTAAGTCACTTCCACTTTTTGTGTCGCCGATTCATCAAATCCCTGGCGAAAAGTGACAAACACCTTGGGCAACACATATTTGCCCATCGTAAGCGATCCCTGACGCAAGCCGTCGCTGCCGGCACTGATACTCAGATAATCAATTCCCAGGGTATCACCAATGATATCCCTTAACTTATCGGCTGCGATCTGGCCGGTATAACTAAGCGCCGCTTCTCCGGCCTGAAAGCTTTCCTCTTCAGAAAGATCATCCGGTGCCCGGCCAAAAACCAAATAAGATATAATATCTGCCTGGGACATTGCCGGATCACTATCTAAAATCAAATTGATCTGTTCAAAAGTCCCTGCCAGACAAATGATAATGGTTACATCGTCTACCGTGGTTTCGGCCTGAATATTTATAACCGGATTGATATCCTCCTGCCCGTTAAAAATTAATTCCCCTTGCTTAATCTGAAAAATCCTGCCGCGGAACCGGTATGTTCCCCGAACCGGCATTACCGAACCAAAGAGAACAAACGGTTTATGGGGATCTTTTTTTAATTGAATATCCCCTTTAATTTCAAAGAATTCATCCTCCCCCCGAAACCAGAAATCATCGGGTATAATCACAGAGACGTCCGCTGTCAGAGCATCAACAAATTCAAGCGGTTTCGGTTCTTTTTCCGGAATCTTCAGTACTCCGTTTTCATCCACCACCTGCTCAATGATTTCGATCTCCGGGATTTTCTTTTCAAGAAACCGTTGCAGGTTAACCCGTCCTTCCGGAACCTTGATTTCCCCTGATAACACCGGGGCTGCCCATGTCCCTGAGAGAGTTAAGTCCGGATTAATCCGCGCATCCACCCCGCTGTGGAACGGAATATATAAATGATCCCCCACGGCCCGAATATTGAATATCTGCGGTTTAAAATTATCATGCGTCAAAACACCTGACAGATGCAAAGATCCTTCGTTATCGCCTTTGAGGCTTAAATCATCTATGGTTATTGTCTTTTTAGCGAACTTAAGATCCGCAACCAGGTTTTCATAAATCATTTGCTGTTTTTTCAGATTCAGCGAACCATCTCGTAACTGCATCCGCCCCTGAACAAAGGGCTGAGACAGATCCCCGGAAACGGTAGCGGTGGCATTTAAAAAACCGGTGACATCATATTCCGGATCATTGACAATATCTGATATCCATGAAATATCCACCTGTTCCAGATTCATTTGAAGATCAAGGCCGTCAGATTTTGGTGCGAACTCAAATGGATATAATGACAGCGACATTAATGCCGTGCCATTTACATCCAGCAGTTTTTCGTTTTGGCGGTGAGCCGAAGCCGTCACCCGGGCTTTTGAATCTGAAAATTTTATATCTGCCGCTGCATCTGAAACCAAAAGTTTATCAAACACAGCCTCTTTGATTGACAAATTGATATCCAGCGTCGGATTCTTCAGCTCTCCAGTCAATATTATTTTAGACGATAAATTTCCCTGTAACTGACCGACACCCGGCAGCAATCCGGACAAAGAGACCTCTGATGACAGCTGGCCATGAATCTTTTCACCGCCCTCCCAGAACCCGGAAATCCGCTTGAGATCGAAATCCCGCAACGCCAATTCCGCCAAAACATGTGCCGGAGGGGTAAAAACAGCCTCACCGTTCAATGCAAGAGACGCATTTCCGGAGTCCAGACACATCGATTCAACAGTGATGCGATCATCCGAGATCATCAATTTAAACGGCTCTTTGTTGACCATCGGCGGCTGGCCAAACGATACCAGTGTGAACTTGTCAATCAGAACTTCTTTCACCGGTTCCAGCCAGTGGCTGATATTTCCGGAAAATTTAAACGATTCTTTCTCTGTTCCCTGAATTTCGATGGCTGCCTGGATTGACGCCGGAGACATGGTTGTTTCAAAATCCATCACGGATATTCTTAACCCGTTGTTTTGAATATTTTCCATCACGCATTTGCCTGATGCGCTAAAGTCTTTGGTGTTGCCTTTCCATTGTCCATCGGCAGATATCGAATCTGTCGATATGCCTTGCACCACCACCTTCTCACCGTTTAACACTGCCGTAACACGGGGATCATTCCATCGGCCGTCTATATCCGCAGAAGCCGTAATACTGCCTGAAAATTCTGCATCATCTTTTAAATTCGGGAAAAAAGGTTTGATTAATTTTAAATCCGGAAGAAGAACATGAGCGTTAATCCCGCAGGTCTCATCTTTGATCGATGCCTCGCCGGTCAAACCGGCTGACCCGAGTAGGGTTTTCATATCAAAACGGCTGACAGTTATTTTTTCATCCCGCAAGGTTGCTTCCATTTCCGCCGAAATAACATCCACATCCATCATCTGTGACGGATTAATCCGGCAGGTCACATCAGCAGTCAGCCCTTCTAAAGCAAACGTTTTCGGGATAAAAATTGTCGAAGCAACAGTTCCATTGATACTGCCGGCGTACTGGTTAGCCTTTCTATACATTTCCGGTATAAACATTTCCGGATTAAACGCTTTGATATCTGTTGTGAACTGAATCTGATTGTCCTTTTGCGATGACAAGATCCCATCCAGGCTCAGATCGCCGGCAAGGGTCCCGTAAGGTGTTTTAAGATCCAGGTTCTCAAAAATAAAATCATCCCCCAAAATCCGGACATTCAGCTTAGCCTGATCAATTATATAATCCTGAAGAACAGACGACGTAAGAGTCAGATGTATTTGACCGGTCTGGTCCGGCATGCCGATCTGCTGCCATGCGAGTGAAAATTTCGTATTCAGATTACCGGGAAAATCGTCTAAATCAAGAACCGGCAGCGCAGACAAATCCAGTCCGCTGATTTTACCGGTAAGATCCAGACCCACGTCATTTAATTCATTAATCGTCACCAGGCCCTGTGACACCACATGGCAGTCATCCAGACGCAGGTCAACCTGACAATCCATTTTTGCAAGTGGTCCGGAAACAAAAAGTTTTCCTGAAACAATATCCTCATCCGGCATCTGAATCGGAAACGCCCGGCCAAACTCACCCAGAGAAAGTGCTTTAACGTCAGCCCGAAGGTCCATTGTAAACTTATCCGGTTTGATCACATTCGGCCTGATCTCATTCGGTTTGACATCATCCGATTTGACTTCATTCGGGGTTTGATCCGGAAAACGTAAAAGGCCGTTTACCGTAAAATCAGATTTTTCACCTTGAATACGGGTGTTGACAAAATCAACACGATTTTCAGCAATATTGTAGCAAATATCACCGGACAAATCCCTTAAGTCTACATGGGGATTGTCCAGAAAAACAGCCAAATCCTTAATCTTTATAGAAATATCTTTTCCGATAGCCAGCCCTGCATGGCAGTTAAGCCCCTTCAAGTTCCGTGTGATTTCACCGGCAGCGGTTTGTTGTGACAAGGTAATATCAGAATCGGAAACTGCCAGTTGTCTGATCTCAATCTTAAAATTTGAAGAGGCTTTTGATGCCGACACATTGTCCGGCAACGACTCCGGTAGATGTTCCGGCGGATTCTCAGGAGAAAGCATTTCAAAATTCCAGGTACCGTCAGATGCCTGAAGCAGATTAACGGATACGCCATCAATTGCCAGTCGGTTAATCCACAACACCCGGCCCAGCAGCATAGGAACGCTGTAAGAAACGGCAATCCTGTCTGCCGAC
This sequence comes from Desulfobacteraceae bacterium, assembly GCA_027858815.1. Lineage (GTDB taxonomy): Bacteria > Desulfobacterota > Desulfobacteria > Desulfobacterales > Desulfosalsimonadaceae > SURF-3. Next base: position 193 of record JAQIBZ010000138.1, on the reverse strand, counting down.
ATCAATGTCACACCCGTCTTTGCATCTTCTAATGCAACGCCTGTAATTTCAAACCGGGATAACAGATTACCGCTCAATGCTTCAATGCGGCAGACGGACCGGGTATTTTGTGCAATCGTTGTTGCAATGAGTCCCGTGATCGCATCCCTGGCCGGCCGGGTCTGAAGAGTTAAAAAAGCCCCAACAAACACAA
>JAQIBZ010000591.1 GCA_027858815.1 Desulfobacteraceae bacterium | reverse complement strand
CAGCATCTGCCGACCACAGGTGCGGTTTTTATCAGTGTGCAGGAAAAAGACAAGGAAGCGGCCTTAGACGTGGCTGCCCAGTTTAAAAAAATCGGTTTTAAGATTATTGCCACCCGGGGAACGTCGGACTACTTCCATGCCAACGGCATAGACAATGAGCGGGTGAACAAAGTTTCTTCCGGCCGGCCCCATGTGGTAGATGTGATTATGAATCGTGAAATACAGTTTGTGATCAATACCGGAACCGGTGATAAAACCCGGCGGGACGGGTACCTGATTCGCCGTGCGGCGTTAAAATACAATATTCCCTATGCAACGACCATCGCCGGTGCAAGGGCCATGTGTACAGGCATTGCCGCGATAAAGGAAAAAGCGCTGTCCGTAAAAGCGATCCAATTATATCATTAAGATCATACAAAAAAGGTAACCGTTCACGGGGGTACAACCACCGATACGCTTGCAACCGATGAACAGTAAGCTTCCACAGGGTGCCGTAGATGTTAGGCGCCGAGCGCATAGACGTACTTTTGTACTTCAAGTGCTCGGCAACAAAGCAGATGCGGTGCCCTGTGAATGCTTACCAAAATAAGAGATTTGAATATTATGTATATTGACCAGGAGTTGAGCGACAGACCCAAAGAAGCCTGTGGCGTTTTCGGAATACACAATCACTTCGAAGCCGCTCGGCTGACTTATTTCGGACTTTATGCCCTTCAGCATCGGGGGCAGGAAAGCGCCGGCATTGCCATTGTCAGGGATGAACGTATTACATATCATAAGGGCATGGGACTTGTTTCGGACGTATTTAATGATGACCAGCTGACGTTTTTAAAAGGCGAATGCAGTGCCATCGGGCATGTGCGGTATTCCACAACCGGGGAGTCCATTCTGATTAATGCCCAGCCGTTTGTTATTACTCATAGCGGTAAGTCGTATGGGGTGGCCCATAACGGGAACCTGGTCAACGCACATATCCTGAAAAAAGAACTGGAAGAGGAAGGGTCGATTTTTCAGACCACCACGGACAGTGAAATTTTTCTTCATTTGTTTGTAAAAAATCTGAAACACGGGTTTGAAGAGGCCCTGATCAATGCCGTAACCCGCCTGAAAGGCGCGTACTCCTTTGTTCTGCTGACCAGCCGGGGGGAAGTGGTCGGCATTAAAGATCCCAATGGATTTCGGCCTTTGTGTCTGGGAAAATTGAGTAATGATCATTATGTGCTGGCGTCTGAGTCCTGCGCATTGGATCTGGTTCAGGCAGAGTTTGTCCGGGAACTGGATCCCGGCGAGATTGTGATTATCAGCGATGATGGGGTAAAAAGCATTCACCCGCATAAAGAGGTGCAGAAATCCAGCTGTATTTTCGAGCTGATTTATTTTGCGCGGCCGGACTCGACGATTTTCGGGAATAATGTCTACCTGACCCGTAAAGCACACGGCCGGCAACTGGCCAAAGAAGCGCCGGTGGATGCAGATCTGGTTATGCCGTTTCCGGACTCCGGGAATTACGCAGCCATCGGGTATGCCGAAGAATCAGGGATTCCCTTTGATCTCGGAATGATACGAAACCATTATGTGGGCCGGACATTTATTCAGCCGACCCAGAGTATGCGGGATTTTTCAGTGCGCATGAAACTGAACCCGGTTAAAGAGCTGCTGAAGGGTAAGGATATTATCATCATAGAAGATTCCATTATCCGGGGAACCACAGCCAAAACAAGAGTTAGGGAGCTTCGCAGGCTGGGTGTAAAGAAAGTTCATATGCGGATCAGTTGCCCCCCCCATCGGTTTCCGTGCCATTATGGTATTGATTTTTCCACCCGGGGCGAACTTATTGCCGCTGAAAAATCCGTGGAAGAATTAAGAGAATTCCTTAATCTGGATTCCCTTCATTATCTGAGTCTTTCGGGTATGCTCGATTCAACAGGGGGTGATTTGCCTGAAAATAATTTTTGTAAAGCTTGCTTTGATGGTTGTTATCCTGTAAAATTTGACGATGTTGTGTCTAAGACATGTTTAGAATAACTTCTAAGCATCTTCTTATTATTCCTGAGTATGGGGGTATAAATGATCGAGTCAAAATACCTAAAGGATAATGTTCAGAATATTCAAAGACTTATGGGCATCCCCGGGCTGAAGGAATTTGAGACCCGGAATCTGGCAAAGTTGTTGCGGCTCAGTAAAATTCGGGAATATGAACATGGGGAAATCATTATCAAGGAAGGTGATGATGATCCATGGCTTTATTTTTTGCTCTCCGGTCGCCTGCTTATCATAAAAAACGGCATTGAGATCGGCCGAATCGACCAGACCGGTGAAATTTTCGGTGAAATGCGGGTCATTGACAGCCTTACCCGTTCTGCATCGGTTTTTGCGGATGGGAAAACCCTGTGTCTGGGTGTGGACACGTCGGCGAAAGGCCGACTCAGCAGTGTAAGTATTGAAGAAAGAGATGAGCGGCTTGATTTTCTTCTGTTATTATACCGGATTTTCTCGGAATACATGTCGATCCGGCTCCGTGCGGTCAATGACGAATTGATTAAGGCAAAAGTCGAAGCACAGGTATTGATGGATTCTAAATGAGAGTCATCTGTATTTTAATCAATAGTTTATGTATTTTTTAGGCACCATTTTTCATGAGTGAAACAGTTGCGTTTTCAAAAAATAGCGTTAATGTCTTTTTTCATATCCTGACCAAATGCAACCTTACGTGCACCCATTGTTATATCAATCCGGGGCAGCACGGCAATAATACCCTTTCTGTTGATACCGTTACTGCCTGGCTGAATCTTTTTGTAAATAAAACCCGCAATGACAACCTGATTCTTCTCGGCGGGGAACCCACCTTGCATCCTGATCTTGATAAGATAGTCATTTCTGCCCGAAAGATGGGATATTCGTCTATCACCATTGATACCAACGGGTACCTGTTTCATGATATTTTAAATAAAATCAAACCCGATGATATTGATTTTTTAAGTTTCAGCTTAGATGGTGCGACTGCGGAAACCAATGATAAGATTCGGGGAAACGGGTGTTATGACCAGTGTGTATCCGGTATTCAAAATGCGGTCGAACGCGGGTTTAAAACCAGCCTGATTTTTACGGTAAGCAATGAAAATATCCATGAGCTCCACATGATGCCCGCCCTTTTAAGCCATCTGGGAGTGAATCGGTTTTTTATCCAGGTGATCGGTATCCGGGGTAAGTCGGGGGATAAGTCGGGGACCCCTGAAAACAAAAAACTTCAGGTAGATCGCAACACCTGGATGTCGCTGATTCCGATGGTGGCGAAACAGGTAGCTGATCTTGGTATTATCGTGACCTACCCCAAAGTGTTTTTAAAAAGTACTGAAATATTTGAATGTGCCGGCCTGGTGGCGGAAAATTATTTTATTTTTCCCAATGGTCGGGTCTACCGCTGTCCATTGTGTGAAGATTTTTCCCTGCATAGTTTTGAAATCAGAGATAACGCATTAATTGAAAAAGAAAAAATCAATGAGCAGGATTTATTCGCCCTTAATATCCCTGAAGGGTGTGTAATGAACAAACTGGTTCAGTCCGGAAATCTGAGTTATAAAGATGACGGCACGCCGGAATATCAAATTGCGTGTTGTCTGCTAAAAGAAGAAGTCACCCCTCGCACGACGGCTTTGTAAAAAGCCCAACGTCGATCTTAGCTCTGGGTTGCACTGCATCCTTCGTCACTCAACGTACATTCGTACGTCTCGCTCCTCAGGATTTGTTCGCCTTACCAGTTTTATGAGATTGGTGGACTTTTGTACTTTGCCGTCAGAATCTGTCTTCCAGATAAAAATTTTGGGAAGGCAGCAGGGAGGGGATAATACATGTCTCGGCCTTGATCATCGTTTTGGCCAGTACAATGTCATTCCGGCATGCTTTTAGCCGGAATCTATGTTCGGAATAGCACATAACTGGATTCCCGATAGAAACATTCGGGAATGACAAACCTGCTTTGGTCGAAACGATGATCAAGGCCGATTTTTGATTATGCCGGGCAAATAATTATTGAGTGCAAAGCAATAAACTATCATCCACTCTCTGTGTGGATACAAGTTTAACGGCTTCAGCCGGTTTTTGCGGGCTTTAAAAGTTTCTGAAATGCCTTGCCGTAAGCGGCATACCGATACGTGCAAAAATCATCCACATCCCAAATCGTGCCCCGGTTGTCAAGAGCCTGACCCATACAACCGGCCTGGCAAAGATTTTGCCACTGGCAGGATGCACATTTTTCAATCTGATGTCGCCGACTCACGAGCATCTCACACATGCCTGCCATTTCGGATGATTGGATCATGGCGTCCAAATCATCGTGAAAAATATTGCCGATCCCATATGCTTCCTGCATCAATAGGACACAGGGGTAGACATGCCCGTCGGTATTCACCACCAATTGCCTGCCCACAGGACACCAGATCCCGTCATCAAAAGGTTCCGGAACTTCCAGCATGAATCCGCTCAATCCGCAGGAAACCGAAATGGCCGGCTTTTCCACCCGGGTCATCAATTTTTGAATCTCATGGTAAAACGCTTCATGGTCCTGAACAGTGATGCCGGAAGCGATATCGCCCCAATTTCCGTGGGCCGCGCCACAGTCCCGGAGCGGCAGAAAACGGACCAGCGGCACACCCAGGCGGTCGGCTAAACGGATAATTTCATGTAAATGGGAAATATTTTGGTTCATGACCGTCGTGCAAAGATTCAACCGTTCGGACAGACCGGCCGCATGCAGCAGATCAATGGCACGTAAAATACGTTTGAAAGTACCCTTTCCCCGTATGGCATCATTGATTTCAGAATTGGGGCCGTCGATACTCAATTGAATAAATACATCCAGATCCGCCAGCCATTGGGCACGTTTCTCATCAATGCGGGTCCCATTACTTAACAACCGAATGCTTAATTTTCGGCCGGCATATGCCAGAATTTGTTCAATATCCGGGTGTAAAAAAGGCTCGCCACCGCTGATGGTTATGGAATTCCCCCCCTGATCCACCAGTTCATCAATCAATGCCAGAATTCTTGCGGTCGGCAGATCCAAATCTTTTTTCCGTTGGCCGGCACCGGCATAACACTGCAGACAGCTCAAGTTACAGCGATTGGTAATGTGCAAATACAGGGAATCCAGGCGGGGAATCCGGACCGGACGGCGGTCTTTTGAGCCGACCGGCGGCAGCATCTGTTTTTGCGCCAGCGCCTTGTATACCGAGGCGCCATCGTTTTTGGCGGTTTGAAAAGGAATCTCATACCTGTCGGAAATTCGCCGGGCAATGGCATCCAAAGATTCCCCCCGGTCAATGGATTCAGCAATATCCAGTCCGGTCTGATTGATCCGGAGCCAGGCCGGGGAAAACCGATCCAGAAGAATATGATCCTGCGACGTATCAGGGGAATAAATAAAAAAAGAAAAAGGGGGATGTGTATTTCTATTAGCCATGAATGCTCTTTTTTATACGATTTCGCCATGTTTGGCATAAAATTGTTACACGGCCCAGAAAAGCCCGCCATCGGTTTATGCGGCGCGCGATCCGGCTAGTGAGAACGATCGGCAGACCGGATTTGGGTAAAACCCGGGTTACCCGGCCGACCATTCGGTCTTCAGTCACCCATGCGCCCCCCGGCCGGTTGTCACCCTTTTGAAAGTATTGCCGGGTTTTATTATTACAATTTAACCGGGTCTTCAGCAGCCGGTGCGCAATAAGCTGTCCGTGTTGCTGAAAAACAATAATATCGCCGGTTCCAAAACGAGAAGCATGTACAAATTCCACACAAAGAATGTCTCCATCATTAAATGCAGGCTCCATGCTGTTGCCTTTTACGTTGATTTGGATGATCTTTTCATGCGCTTTCATACAGGACATGAAAAACAGTTGAACCGATGTTTGTTCCACCAATGTTTGTTCTATGGACGGATTCACTTGCATGGCCTATGTTTTCAAATTACCGGGAAACGGGATAATCGACCGGAGCAATTGTCGGGTCTCTGAAAGTCTACCCACTGTCAGACGATAGCATGAGAGGCCATCCATGGCCATGCATAACCGCATGAATAATTTTCCCGGTGATTCGGTGACATGGTGCTGCATCGGAGCCACCGGAGAACCGAACTTCATATCCTGGATAACGTTCATGGCCGCTGTATCCGGATTCATCCGGGTGAGTTTCGGGGTTCGTAAAAAATCCGGTGTTTTGCGAACCTCCCGATAGGCATTCCAAACCCGGTCGCCGAATCCATGCAGCAGATTTTCAATTCGACCGGCCCACCCGGTTCCCGGCAAATATCTGATTTGCCAGTAAACATCGGCTTCCCGGCTGCGCTGAAAACTAAACTCCCTGCTGTCGGAATGATGCCGCAAATTTTCAAGTGCTGCCTGGAAAGCATCAATGCTGGTGGGTTGCACACAAACATTGATATTTACGGCCGATGGTATATTTTCCGTTGCATCGTCTAAATAGATCAGGCCCCGGGGAACGGCAGTGTTTAAAGAGCGTGGCGGGTACATGGTTTCGGTTTCAATGGGCACCTTTTTACCCCGTATCGGCCAAGCATGATTCGGGATAGCTGACTCCCCGACCGGCTGGTTCGGAACAACCCAGACGGTACGCGGGAAACAATAAATCCGACCGGTTTTCCGGTGAAACGGACAGACTTCATCGGAAAAAAAACAAAACCCGGCCTTGAGCAGTTCCAAAACCAGTGTGGTCTTTCCCATCCCCGGCAAGCCGGCAATAATCCAGGCGTCTTTGTTACTGACCACCACCCCGGCATGCAAAAGAAAAAAATCCTGCATGCGGGCGAACAATTCCCATTGCATCATCTGGTAAGCCATTTTTTCCGGGTTCGGATGATGGGTCAAGGACAATTGCTTTCCATTAATCCGGATAAATGGTGCAGCTTCCTTTAAATTGACCCGAATCCGGAGATCCACATCCTCGGAAAAAGACGATGGCAATGACGTTCGAAACCATTTATAATCTTTATCAAACCATTTAATTCCTTCCAAACAGTCCGATTCCAGACTTAAACCGGTTTTCAAAATATTATAACAGGCCCGCATAGCCATTGATTCACCTGCGTTTTTTTTACAGTAGTCCGTATTTTTGCATTTCATCAATCGAGGATCGAATATCGGCATCAATGTCCGCATGTTCGGCGATCACATATTTTTCACAAAGCCTTTGACGAATACAACGAAGATCCAATCCTTGCCGATACGATTCATAAATAATACCTGCCGTGAGATTAAGTACATGGACGACATCGGTTTCAGAATCATAAAGCATCAAACCATTGTCCATGGGTCTTGCCACCAGTGAATCGACCATATCCGAATTCCTTTTTATTCTTTTTCGCATCACAATAGAATTTTCCGGCCTTGATCATCGTTTCGGCCACCTTTTCCGTAGGGTGCGGGGTTATCCCCGCCCGTTTTCCGTAGAGCCCGGTATCCAGAGATGAGAATGACTCTCACCTTCGTCATACTCGTTTTTCGGGAGGGCATAAAGCCCTCCCCTACTTATGGCCGAAACGATGATCAAGGCCCATTTTCCTGATGATTGTGAGCCAATCGTTACTCATTCCGCATCCCTCATCCCGCTTACCACCATCAAGGCGTAAATGGCATCTTCAATACCGATGCGGCTGTCGCCGCCCACAGCATTGGCATTACTCAGCCCGTCGGGCGACAGTCCGGCCAACACCTTCAGCGCGCATATGGCATCGGCAAGGTCAACCGAATTATCCCCATTAATATCCCCCCTGACAAAACAGGGGCCGCTGTCGTATTTGAGCCGGGTCGCCGGGTCGCCGAACAGGTTGAACATGCAGATCATATCAGCAGATACCCCCTGGGCATAGGCATTAATTTTGGCATTGACTGCCACGGCACCGATAATATTACATTGGTTGAATAAGAGATCAAAAACATTTTGCCCCAACACCTGATGCTCCCAGGGATTGCCCAGGCCGCTGGGGGCAAAGCAGGCAACCGCCCCTTTGTTTTCCGCGCGGATAAATTCCTGTCCCAGCCCGTATTGCATTGGTTGAGAAAAATATCCGTTAATGCAGTCAAGGGCCATGACAAAACAAAGTTTTCCATTGTTGTTGAGCTGGTTAATATCTGCTGTATCAAACATGAATTCACCGGCCCAGTTAGTCAGGGAACCATGGCCGGTATAAACAGTGGCCAACTGCCCCTGGTTAATGGCGGAGATAATGGCACTGGTGGCCCCGCTGGTATTGCTCCCGTATGTCCGCAAATATACTTTCCGGGCATTCAGGTCGTCCGGCAGGGCATCGGCCAGGGTATCGCTGATTCCTTCAAACTGCAATTCATCATCTGCTGTAAACAAAACACTTTGCGGGGTAAAAACAACATCTGAATCATAATTAATTATTTTTTCAATGATATTGAAAACTATTTGTCCGGTATTACCGGGAATTCGGCCAATCAGCATGTCCGGCAGGACATCGTCACCGTCATCCAGACACACATACCAGTTGTCATCCGGGGTCAGGCCCAGTTCCGCTGTTACGCTCAAATGGACCGGCGCCAGATTTTTCTTGCCCGTGCCGTAATAATCCCGGTAATCGATATTGGCATCTCCGACCAGCATCACATAAACAGGGGCTGGGGGGGAATAGTTATCATACGCATAACGCAAAAAATCCCGAATCGCTTCCGGGTCAAAAATGCCGTTGCTAAAGGCATCATAGATGTCATCCGTGGACACGGTCATAACTCGCCGGCCAAGGCTTTCGTGATAATCGGCCAGGGAAGTGACGGCCGATGCCAGCAAGGGGTCCGTAATAATGATATAATCCGCGCCGTTGGCCTCCTGCAGAAGCCACGAGGACGTCTGGCCGGTTATATTTTCCGGTGTTTGGATGCCATTTTCCGCAATGGCCTGAAAAGTCCGGTTCCCATCGATTTGGGATTCAAAAACAGCCGAAAATTTCCCGTCTTGTTCCAGAATATCAAAATCAATCAGCCGTTTTGGCGCCGCAGGGTCCGTGATATCATAAATCCGGATCGCATCCGAGGTAAATCCGCTGACTTTTGCCGATTGGGCCGAACCGTCGCCGGACAGAAAAAATAAAAGGGAATCATTGATAGCGGTTAAATTGCGCCGGCAGCCGATTTCCACCCAGTTGAAATAAACGATATCCGCGCTTGCGCCGGTGTCTCCCGGACAACTGATTCTAAGTGAGTTATCGCCCTCTTTTAACAGGCTTTGCGGCACTGTGGACTGCTGCACATAAGCGTTGTTCCATTCCCATGTCTCATCACTGATTTTTTCATTATTCAAATATATCCGGGTATGGTGATCCGGATAGATACTGGAAATTGTCCGCCCCTGAAAACAGAGGGTAATTTCGGCGTCTTCGGCATCCGGCGTAAGTTCAGAAAGCGTTATGCTATACGTCTGGTTAACCGGAGCGGTCAATTTGGACCAAAACCAGTAGTCCAGATGTGGTGCTCCCGGCATTTTGGCCCAGAAATCCGTATTATTTTCCACATGGACAGTATCCCGGAAACTTTCAACAGGCGTCAGGCCGCTGGTGCAAGCAGCGTTAATGGTGGCCATGCGCTGCCCCTCACCGGCATCCCAGTAGAGCTGGTAAACATTGGTGCCGGTATATTGATTGTCGATCGCCGTACCGTAAAATTCGATAAAGCCATCCATTTCATTGACCCGGATGCCCACTTCCGCCCCGTTGCAAAACAACTTAAAACAGGAAGAATCAATGGCGTTGACATCAAGGCCCTGATTCGCAAGCGCGCTGTATGGCAATCGGTAAATCCCGGAAACGCCGATTTCCATCTGGATGGCGGTTGTACCTTCAAAAGACGCCACTGCCTTCACAAGGGGAGCTTTAATCTCTAGATTATCACTCTTTCGGGCAGGCTGATAATTAAAAATCGCTGTTGATTTAATTTGGCGAAAAACAGAGGATTCTTCTATTGTTGACAGACCGGTGTCAATGCTTTGCATAGTGAGATCCAGGGAGCTGTTTGCACTTTTTACCCCTGTCTGCTGGACATTTGGAATAAATTCGATTTTTAGCTGAATATCCTCATAACATCTCAGTACACCGGTTGCCGGATGCCATTGAAACGGAAAAATTTTCAATCGGCTGACAGGTTCCCGTCGCATAATCTGAACAGAATCCGTTGTTGCCATCTGTTCGGGAAAAAACCGATCCGCCTGATAAATCGCGGGGTCTTTATCATAATGTGCTTCCCGACGATTGTCTGAATCCGTGACATATTCGGGAACCGGTAAAAACTCGTAATTACCGACATCCTTCATGCGAGAAGATAAAATTGTAACCAGGATTTTACAATCTGCAGGTACCTGGATCAGTGTACCAAAAACCGGCAATTCGGGTGCTCCGGCCGTGTTAATCTGCGGCCATCCGTTTCCTTTGATCTGCTGATACCTTCTTCCGTCCGGCCCCGGCCAATCAATTATTTCATAGGAAGGCACCTGAAAATTCAGAACCAACTCGGTTTCCTGCTCGGATTCAATGGTCAGCCAGTTGGGACTGGTATCATTCGCCTGAGCCGGGACCATACTCGAAAAAAAACAAAAAACCATTAATATCAGGGGATATCGCATCATCATAAGTAATATTGGTTAAGGGTTGATGGCTCAAAATTGACCGGTATATATACACCCACAAACGCTATATACCAGTGAAAAATTTTCGTAATAGTTCACGGCTAAAATCCTCCGGGACTTCATGTCAAAACCGATGGCCACCATACCATCGATCAGTTCCCCACCGGGCAGGGACTCGGGCTGCATGCCTGGGCCGGGCCGATGGCCTCGAGGATTTCCTCGCTGGTATAGGTTTGTATTTTCGGCGGTTCATAAGGGATCGGTTTGCCCGCCGGATTTCCTTGGATAATTTCTGAAATCATGTCCAATGCCGGTTGTTTGTTCTTTTGATCGGTCATATCTTTATCCTTACAGATTCATCCTATTATTAATTCCAGCAACGGAAGGGATGTGTCATCTTCCTGCCAGCGGAATAATTACTTTTTTTTTCAGGTTTCAAATTGTCGGCTAAGAAAGCCGACCTACAGTCTATAGGCCGGGTTTCTTGCCAAGTTGTCATTCATCCGATGTTTCGTAGGCCGGGTTTCCATACCCGGCTTTTTATCAGCCGCAGATACACGCGGATTAACGCGGATAAAAACAGAGCTGTCTGCGGTTGTCTGCGTGCATCCGCGGCTAATTTAATCATCACTGCTCTTCGGGCGAACGCAGGCCGCTTACCACCTTCAGGGGAAACAGCGCATCCGCCAGACCGACCCGGCTGCCGCCAGTCACAAAGCTTGCCGGATTCAGCGGACCTGTGGAAATTCCGGCCATTACCTGCAACGCGCAGATGGTATCGGCCAGGTCCACTGTATTGTCTCCGTTGATATCCCCCGGCTGATTCACCGCAATCGGCCCGTGCAGGGTATGTTCGTCCGTATCGCTGATGTCTTCCAGTTTGTAATAATATAATTGCCCCGAGGTCGCTGTCGTATCCGTGTATGTATAGGTCACAGCCACCGTGTCACTGCCCTCGGCCGGAATAAGCTCGGTAGTGATGCATTCATATTGACCCTCCAGGGTGGTACAGCGCCAGATATGAAAGCCTGCGTTATCCACTTCGGATTCCGTATGCCACGTCAGTTTCATGCCGGATGATGCGTCCGCTGCATTAAAGCTTGCCAGTTCAATGACCGTGGGATACGGATTATTGCTGCCTGTGGCATTCAACCAGCTTCGCAGGCCCCCGGTGAGCAGTGTGTGGGCGGTTCCCGTATTATTGGTGATTTGCATGGCTATGTACTCACCGGCACTGACTGTAAAACTTTCAGGTTCCCCCACGGCGTCATTGAAAATATTCAGGGCATCCATGTCATAGAGCTGGGACCCGTCCAAAGTGAGCGTGGCGGTGTCACCGGAGGTAAATGTGCCCCCGCTCCAGGAGCCGACCTGAACCGTATAGGTTGTCCCGGAAGCACCAACGGAAAACATGAGCTGCCCGCCAAACGGATCGGAAAAGATCGTATCCGAGGTAGCCGGAGCCCCGGCCACCCAGGTCAGGGTGGCGCTTGCGGCCACTGCCACGGAATCTTCCGTCTGGGAGCTATCACCCTGGAGCATGGTGGAGACACTGCCGGATGCCGGGCTGTCCTGAAGCACCCAACCTCCGGTGCCGATCCCGCCGGCGCCGAAATCGGTAAAATGATCCACCACGGCCCAGACGATATTATTGTCCGCATCCACGCCATGATCTCCCAGGGTGGTTGTGGGCGCGCTGTTGCCCTGCCAGGTGCTTGATCCGGCGGTATTGCCGTCCACGGCCAGCAGCCAGGCCTCGGTGTTTTCATCATAGTAATAAAGCCGCAGGTCCATCTCATTAATCCCCATGATTTCAACATCCGTATAATGCAGTTTAACCACGGCAGTAAAATCGCCGTTGTTTAAACTGCAGCTGATATCTAAGGATTTGTCGATCAGGTTGCCGGTAAACATTCCCCGGTCCGGATTGTCAGGGGTGACGGAAACCTCGGTAATCCCGACAGCATGAGATTGCACGGCATTCGAATAGACAGTGATACTGCTGTCACCTGCGGTTGCCGCAGCACTTCCCCCGGCCAGGATGGTGGAACCCCCGCATGCGCCTGAACTCTGATAAAAATTCGAAATATCAGTGGTCACACTGACATCGTCAAACGCCGCCCGGGCTGTGCCCACACCGGAAACACTGATACCCACTCCGGGATCACCGGATGAAAAATCCGTATCCGAGGTTTCGATCAGCCACTGGCAAGGCTCCGTATCCCCTTCGTCCCAGATTTTGCCAAACAGCTTGTCGCCGATGACCGCGAACTTCAGGCGGCAGTCCATATCATTTAACGTGATGGCCACACCGGTTTTTTCCTTCAGCGTGGTTGTGGTTCCATTGGTTCGTTTGGCAAAATAGGCGGTGCCGGCTTCCGTGACGCCAAACAAATACCCGCTGTCAGCCCCGGATGCGTTATACCGAAGCATCAGACAGGCGTTATAGCTGTCGCCAGTAGTTATTTCCTGAACCCGGGCCGTGATGATGCCGTCGGTTACATCCGTGTCATTCACAAAAGCGCTCACATGGGCCGCCCCGCCGCTGGATTCCGTAAACAGTTCCAGGCGATCGTTTATTTCTTCAACCGTGCTGTTTTCGCCGGTATCGGTCGTCTCCCAGTTCCGGGAAGCGTCATTGTTAAAATCATCCGACCAGTTGCCCGGAGATCCGATGTAAAAAGTCTCATCGGTTGCCGGCTCGCCGGCCGGAAGCACGTTGCCAAGAGTATCGGTGATATTCTGTCCGCCGGAAAGATCAATGCCGACCGCACCGGTAAAAACGGCCAGATCGCCGCCGGAAACGGTTACTTCATAGGTCGTGGCTGACTGCGGGGTCACATTCGTCACCACAGCTGTCGTGGTTCCGTCCACAGCGAAATCCGCCGTATCCACGTTCATCACGTCTTCGCTAAAAGTTGCCAGGAATATCAGTGAATCCGCGTTGGTCAGGTTGGTGGCAGGAGACTGTCGACTGAACGAGGTCAACCCCGGTGCCGTATTGTCAAAATCATAGACTTGGCCGCCTTTAAAATCACCGTTTCCGGCGCCGGTGCCGCCAAGCGGATTGCTGGCAAAGTCGATGATACTGTCATTATCATCGACATCCAGGCGGATGGTGCCGTCGCCGTTGCCTGTATTGACAGTTACTGCCCAGGTATCCGATGAAGTCGCCGGAGCGCTTGAAGACACTAAACCAGGACTGTTTTGCGTATCTCCGTCGTTACCATTGGCAGTCAGATCCTGAACATCGTCTGTGCCATCCGTATTAATGCCCAGGTCTTCCAGCGCATCCATCCGCCAGTAGGCCTCCAGGCCGGATTCATTTCCCTGTAAGGGACGGTTCATATCCGCCTGAATCTGGGCCTGTGTCTGCATCGAGTTCCACATGCGGATTTCATCGATCTCACCGCCAAAGTAGTTGGTATTGTAGCTACCTGCATACCGGCCGATATTTAATGGCTGATTAGCAGCGGTTGTTTCTGCGGGAGCCACGTCTGTACCCTGAAGCAAACCGTTTACATAAAGACGCACCGTCAAATCGCCAGCTATGGTAGCAGCGACATGCTGCCATACGTCGGCTGTTATAACACCGGCCTCTAATTCCCAATTATTCCCGCTCTTTTCATATTGAAACAACAGTTTACCATTACGGACATCCAGTTGATACTGTTTATCGGAATCATCCGTCAGTTTGCCGACAAGTCCATATTGTCCGTCAGTTGCAGTCGGCTTTATCCACGCACTGATGGTAAAATTTTTGGTAAAATTAAGGGATACATCCGTTCCCGCATTCACATATTGATCGGTCCCGTTTAGCTCTAAAGCGGATCCGAAATTCGGTGACACAGCGCTCACCGAAGATCCGGCAACCCCGGATTCTGTAAGCGCAAAATCCGTTGAATCCACACCGGTGACTACTTCCGAAAAAGTCGTCGTAAAGGAAACGCTCGCCGCATTGGCCGCCGGTGTTCCGATCACATTAATGGATTGGCAGACAGGGGGAATCGAATCAACAAAAACCCACGCGGTATTGTTTCCGGAATCCGTGCTGTTTGTTCCAAATGCATTGATATCGCTGGCATTGACGTTTTTCGCGTCCCGGACGTCCAGGTAGTTAACGGTTCGGGTGCCCTGGGGATCGATTTCCCACTGGGACCCGTCGGCATCGCTTCTCAGAGAAAGCAGCTGCCCGGCAGCTCCCTGAAGATCCAGGGTATTGGTGACAATTGTTTTGTTTGCCGCGCCGTTTTCAAAGGTGAGAGCGGCAGCGGTTGTCACGTTTTTTGTCAAATCGTAAAAAGCCGTGTCTCCGCAGATATATTGATCGGCACCGTTGAAATCGACGGTTGATGTGTTGGCCGTAAAGTTTCCGTTGTTCATCCAGTTGCCGGCCACACTGAGAGTGTTGTTGCCGGAGACGGTGAAATCTGCGTCCGTGGCAATGACAATATTGCCGGCGTTGGCGGCAGCGGTCACCGTGGGGGCGTTGCCGCCGGTATAATCGATGATCCCCACATTATCCGTTGTAGTGGGCGCGGCATAACGGCTCCAGTTGCCGCCCGTGGCCCAGTCTGTTCCTTCGCTGCCGATCCAGGTGTTGAATGCGGAAGATGCCACCCAGGCGGTTAAGGGGTCCATGTTGGTGAGGGTGCCGTTGTTGCCGTTTGCGGTCAAATCATACAACGTGGTCTGGCCGGCCGTGTTTTCCTGGTCGAACCGGTAATACGCGACCAGGTTATCTTCATCGCCCGCAAGGGTTTTGCATATGGTGTCTCGGATCTGGATTTCAGTTCTGGCCGCGTTCCAGACGCGGACCTCGTCAATTTTTCCATCAAAATATTTTTGATAACCCAAAGGGGTAGTAAATATTTGGTATTCAGCCCCAATAGTAAACGTTCCTAAAGAACCACCATCAGGGTTGTTTGAATAGCTTATCGCATCCCCCAATTGTATCCCGTCTATATAAAATGTAACTTCCATTGCAGAAACATCTCTAACGGCAGCATAATGATGCCACTCATCGCTATTAACGTTTGCAGTCGCACTTGATCTAATATCAACATTAATTCCATCTCCATATTCCCAGAAAAGGCCGATTGCTTTATTTGAAAAAATCCGTAACACATACAACATGTTATACGGATCGGAGACACCAGCGTCTATCGAAGTCCCCTGGGAAATAAAAGCATCCGTATCGTCAATCGCATCATAATTTGCCCAACATTCAACTGACACATCACCTGTAATCTGTAATGATGCTTGAGGGCCACAATCAACAGCATCATCCGTGCCGTCTAAATCCAGTGCATTTCGCGGTCCGCTAAATGCGCCGGAGGTCACGCAGTCGGCATCGGTCATACTGCTTTCGTAGGTGCCGTCATGGCCGTAGCCGGAAGAATCCACGGCTTGGCCGGGGGTGGTGACATCCATTTCATTGAACTTGTAATAGGCAACGAGATTGGCTTCAGAGCCTGCGAGTTCTTTATACTTATTGGAACGAATTTCATCCGTGGTGCGCACGTCATTCCAGATACGGACTTCGTCCATATTCCCCTTGAACCACCGATCATTAATACCGAACCAGTTGCCGATACGAAGCTTTGTATCCACGTCCGATGAATAGTTGATGATATCGACGGCAGTTTGGGAGCCGATTGATTTGCCGTTAATAAAGATGGTTGCCGTTGTTCCATCCCATGTAGCCGCTGCATGTACCCACGTACCAGAAACAGATGCCACCGGATAGGCAGGCAACAGATCAATAAAGCTGGTGCCACCACTGTTCATCAACCGCAATCTGAACTGGCCTCCCCCCAAGTCGGTGCGATAGGTAAATGCGACAGATTCAGTTGCCGTGGTCCCTCCCGAGATGAATTCTCCTTTCCCATACGTTGCTATGCTCTGGTTTCCGCTTGCGGTGGGGTCGAGCTTTATCCACGCTTCGATGGTGAATGTCTGCATTGCGAATGCCGCCGACTGAGGAGCAGTAATCGTGTCGTTGCTCCCGTCAAAATCCAGAGCATTGTTGAAACCCACGTAAATACTCTGAAAGCCGCTCACCTGCACCGGCGTGTGGCTCTCGGTTATCGTTCCGTCGCCCAATTGTCCGGAAGCATTAGATCCCCACGCCCAAACCGTGCCATCGCTCTTTGACGCCAGTGAATGATAGTAGCCGCCGGCAATTGCCGTAACGCCGGTAAGGTTGCTCACCTGCACCGGCGTGTGCCTTTCGATTATCGTGTTGTCGCCCAGTTGGCCGTTAGTATTAGATCCCCACGCCCAGACCGTGCCGTCACTCTTTAACGCCAATGAATGATATGATCCGGCCGCAATTGCAATAACATCGGTAGTAAGGCCGATCACCTGCACCGGCGTCAAACTCTGAGTTGTCGTGCCGTCGCCCAGTTGGCCGTTAGCATTAGATCCCCACGCCCAAACCGTGCCGTCGCTCTTTAACGCTAATGAATGATTCATTCCGACGGCAATTGCCGTAACCGCGGTAAGGCCGATCACCTGCACCGGCGTGTGCCTCTCGGTTGTCGTGCCGTCACCCAGTCGACCGAAGTTAGATCCCCACGCCCAAACCGTGCCGTCGCTCTTTAACGCTAATGAATGAAACAAATCGGCGGCAACTGCCGTAACGCCGGTAAGGTCGCTCACCTGCACCGGCGTGGAACTGTCGATTATTGTGCCGTTGCCCAGTTTGCCGAATTGGTTAGATCCCCACGCCCAAACCGTGCCGTCACTCTTGACTGCCAATGAATGATGTGATCCGGCCGCAATTGTGATAACATCGGTAAGGCCGCTCACGGGTACCGGCGTGTGCCTCTCGATTATCGTGCCGTCACCCAGTTGCCCGTAATAGTTATATCCCCACGCCCAGACCGTGCTGTCGCTTTTTAACGCCAATGAATGAACGCTTCCGCTTCCGACGGAAATTTCAGTAACGCCGGTAAGCCCGCTCACCGGCGTGTGCCTCTCGGCTGTGGTGCCATCGCCCAGTTGACCGTAATTGTTCGATCCCCACGCCCAGACCGTGCCGTCATTTTTTAAGAATACGGAATGAATGCTGCCGGCTAAGTTCCCGGCAATGCTCTGGTTTGCTGAAAAAAAACACAGCAGTGATAATAATAGAACAATAAATTTAATTGACTTTCTCATATCCATGAAACCTCTTTTCTGGTGTTTGGTTCTTGCAAGTGTTCATTTAATTGATAAAAGGCGATGATCGTGTTCCGTATTTTTTTGCTGAACAATAGAATTGCTTCAAAATTTATCTGGTGTCTTCCTCTTTAAAACTGCATTTGTCTCATTTCAGGACACCTTTTTAAAAGTTTATTCATTGGAAAATAAGTTTCATTGCCTGCACTCCCTTCGGATCCCATCATCGATGTTTGCTGCCAGTTGTGAAAATGCGTCAAAATTGAGTTGCCGGATAAGCGCCTTTTCTGATTCACTTACGATCAAGCCGTTTAAATAACAGGCTTTATTAAAGTCCTTTTTTAAAGCTTTCCGAAAAGCATCATCCGTGATCAGCCTGCCCAATAGTCGCTCCACTGAATCCTGTGCCATATTGCTCCTGTTGTTCTGTGGGGGTGAAGTGTTGCTGTAATTAACATGTCTATTTTATACTGCAAGGAGTGCACCACTTTGTGGTGTGTTGTAATTTCAATATGTTATGAAAACTGAGGAAAAAGGAGTGTCTCGTTGAAGGGCAAATGGTATTTAAAATGTCTCTTTTAGAGGCAATCGGGAGTGGAAAGAGTCAATGAAGTGGATAACCTGCATTGCTATTTTGATGGAATATCTTGAATCTGTTGAAAAATATTCCAATATTGCGAAAGCAAAATATTTGACGCACACAATCGATCGTTCGCCGCTTTATGCCGGGAAACGGATCACATATGAAAAATTTGGAGAAGCTTTATTCCGGTCAAGGGAAATCAAAGAAGCTTTTGATGTTCTTGAGCGTGCGTTGACTATCTATCGTGCAAGGCCGTCCACATTAATCAAACTGCCGGTTATTGAAAAGATGAGAAAAGCACCGAAACTCTTTTTTCTCGATGCCGGATTGACAGTATACTGCTTGCTTCAGGAAATTTTTTTTTATTTGTACTCCATGCCGCATTATTTATTGTCGAGATTGGATGATGCCCTTGATCAATTGATCAAAAAAAATATAGACAAGTGGGTTCTTTTATTACCGGTAAAATCGATTCCGGTTGACTTTAAGTACTCTGGCGGCTTTGGATTTATTGCCGTCACAGCGTTTCAGGATAATATCATTGATCTGTTCTGTTGCGGCATCAAGAGAAAAACTGTCAGATGGCAAACGGATATCCAGGTGGACCATGTTTTCATCCGGTCGTGAGGAACTTTTCGGGTCCAGGTTCAGATGATCCGGCCGGATCAGTTCGCCATCCGTGACAATGGCGGCGCGTACGATACGATTTTTCAGTACACGGATGTAGCCGGGCCATTGCTGTGCCATTAATACATCCATGGCTGCTTTGGAAATACCCGGCAGGGGCTTGCCCAGTTCCTGTCGGAATTTTTCTAAAAAAAGATCTGCCAGGAGAGGGATGTCTTCTTTTCGTTCTCTTAACGGCGGGAGAAATATCGGGAATCGGCTGATCCGGTGAAAAAGATCCCGCCGGAATTTTCCCTCAGCGATCTGTTTTTCAAGGTCCCGGTGGGTCGTTGCAATAATGCGCATATCAACGTCAATCAGTTTATCGGAGCCGATTTTTTCATAACAGCGTTCCTCCAGCACACGCAGCAATTTCGGCTGGATATCCATGGGCATGTCTCCGATCTCATCCAGCAGGAGGGTTCCCTGCCGGGCCAGGTCAAATTTTCCATGCCGGTCGTGATCCGCACCGGTGAATGCGCCTTTTACATGGCCGAATAGTTCGCTTTCCAGAAGATTGGCCGGAATGCCGGCACAGTTGATACCCACAAACCGGCTGTCAATGCATCCGGAATGATAGTGGATGGCCCGTGCAAGAAGCTCCTTTCCGGTACCGCTTTCGCCGCAGATTGTCACCGCCGTATTCGGTATACCCGCAACTTTTGCAGCCAACTCCAATGCATGCCGCATAGAAGGAGATTGCGTAACAATTTTTTCAAATCCATAGGGGTCGGATAAATATTTTTTCAACTCACGGTTTTCAAGATTCAGTTGAGAAAATTTTAACGCGCGTTCGATGGATATCTGCAACTCATCCGACATACAAGGCTTTGACAGATAATCAGCCGCCCCTCTTCTCATCGCGATCACAGCGGTATCAAGGCTTCCATGGCCTGTCAGTATAATAAACGGCAAATCCTGATTTTTCTCTTTAACGTTTTTAAGCAGCGCAAGACCATCCATATCGGGCATGGTCTGATCTGAAATAATCAGATCAACAGAGTCGGAGTCGACGATCTGAAGGGCGTCTGATCCGCTGAGTGCACTCAGTGCTGTGTAGCCCCATGTTTTAATCCTTTTTGTCAGCCATAAGAGAATGCTTGGATCGTCATCAACAATTAAAATTGTAGTTTTAAGCTTTTCATTTTGATTCATGGAATATTTTCTTACACCCTTCATTCTTGTAAATCTGTGCTACATTTGCGTATTATTTAGATAATCCATTAAATTTATGCAGCTATCACTTTTTGAAGGTAATAGCAATTTTTCATCCTATCTGATTCGGGGTAACCGCAAATGCGCGTCCCCTGCTATCTGATTTGACACCCACCATAGACAAAAAATAATAGCGAATGTTATATATTCTGGTCGCAAAACCAGATGATCTTAAATTCTTGTTCGAACGTCTATCTGCACTCAAACCATGCGAAAATAAATATACTTGAATTCGATGATCAAAAAGGACACAGACACCGCTATGAGTGGTTCAACGGTGTTCCCTTAAACGGAAGCAAACAAGCCGACAACGTAAACTTTTTTGAATATACCGCCATTGTTGACGGAAAGGTATCTTTTTACGGCAGTTGGGTCACCGATATTCCGGTCGATCAGGTGAATGTCCAAATGCGCGTCAAGGGATGCACACCAGATGGAAAATTGAAAACAAAAATTTCAATACTCTGAAAAATCAGGGATATCATGCAGAATATAATTTTGGTCACGGTAAACGATATGGGGCTTTCGACTTTTTTCTGTTCATTCTGATAGCATTTTTCATGCATCAGATTTTTGAACTCACAGAACCGATATATCAACAATGCAGAAGCACATTCAGCTCAAGTAAAGAATACTGAAATCAATTGCGGTGTACGCTCAGAATACTCGTATTCAGCAATTGGGAGCATTTGCTGAAATTCATCATATCCCCACCGGAAGAGGCCATGCCGCCATAATTTTTTCTCATTTCTGAAAATTCATTCCATTTTTTTCCGGATTCTCAATCTGTTCGCTTAGCTGTTTCCAAATTTTGAATACAATCCGTCAAAATTAATTTCTGAGGCTCTTCTGCATCAAAACAAGGTTCCCCCTTTACAATTTTGGCCAGACAGCCTATAATTTTAGCATCAACGAGTAAATCAAGTTCTAAAACTATTAGTCACCGTGAATTGCTGAATCGTCCCCAGTTCATCTGCAAGGGCTGAAATCCC
>JAQIBZ010000585.1 GCA_027858815.1 Desulfobacteraceae bacterium | reverse complement strand
GCTTTTAAACGATCAATAATCAGCTGCCATGCACAATCCAGGTTAGAATCGATTTCGCATTTGCCTTTGGATGAACCGCCGCAGGGGCCGTTCAAAATTCGTTTGGCACATCGGGAAACCGGGCAAATCCCACCGGTAATTCCCAGCATGCAGTTGCCGCATGCCTGGCATCGTTCTGTCCACAAGCCTCGTTCTTCGGTTGCGCCCAGAAAGCAGGTGTTCACCCCCGGATAGATGGGGGTGGAATTGTATTTTTCCGCCATGAACTGGACGCCGACACCACACGCCAGAGACACAATGGCGTCATACGTGTCCGCCACATCGCGGATTTCTTCAAGATACTCATGATCGCATTGTCTTTCCAAGGTGGTTTCATCAATCTTAACATCTTTGCCCTGGTTTAAGAAATACATCCGAAGGGTTGATGCCAGGACACCGACTTCTTTTTTCCCGCCGGCTTCGCATACGGTCACACATTCATTGCAGCCCAGAATGAGGATTTTTTTACTGTCCTTCACAAATTCAATAATTTCCTCAACCGGTTTTTTATCAGCAACAATCATAAATTCAACCTTTCCTTATATCTTTGAGGTTATGCCGCCTGTTTTTTCTTTAATTTAATCGGGTTTGGTCCCAGTTCCATGATGGTCTCATGAATTTCATTTGCATACCTGGCAAAAGTCGGTCCTTCACCGGATGATAAATTAAACATTTTCACCCGATCTCCCCCAATCCCGACAGTAGTCAGGATTTTTTGAACCTGCTCCACCCGTTTGCGCGCCCTGAAGTTGCCGGACTTAAAATGACAATCACCCTCCAAGCAACCGATTACACATACACCGTCAGCTCCTTTTTCAAATGCCCGCAGCATATGAATAACATCCACCTTGCCGGTGCATGGAACCCGGACGATTTTGATACTTGTCGGATAGCTCAAGCGCATCGAACCTGCCAGGTCCGCAGCAGAGTATCCTCAGAAATTGCAGCAGAATGCGAGAATAATCGGATCAAAATCCTGACTCATATCACTCCCTCCAGCAAGGCATCGACCTTGCTAAGTAATTGTTCATCTTCATACCAGTTCAATTCGATCGCTTTTGCCGGGCATTCAGCCGCACATGCACCACATCCCTGGCATAATGCATCATCAATATAACTGACCCCATCCTCATTGATCTGCGGAACATTGTAGGGACAGCTTCGGACACAGATCAGACAGGATGCGCATTTTTCAGGATCCACGCATGCCGTGACCGCAGAAAGGGTCAGGTGCGGCTGTGACAGGAATGTAGTGGCTCGCGAGGCAGCCGCCTGAGACTGGGCGATTGTTTCCGTGATCAGTTTGGGACTGTGGGCTGTGCCGCAGACAAAGATACCTTCGGTTGCCATTTCAACCGGCCGGAGTTTGACGTGGGCTTCTATAAAATAATTTTCAGCGTTTCGGCCTAGTTTCATAATTGATGCCAGTTCCTCAGTGTCTTCAGCCGTAACACCGGCGCTTAATGCTACAAGATCGGTGTCAACAGACAGTTTCCGGCCCAGGATATGATCAGTAAAGGTAACGGTAAGACCGTCTTCTGATTTTGATACTTCCGGCGGGTCGTCTTCTTTAAATCGGAAAAAGAAAACACCGAGCTCTCTGGCTTTTGTATAGTATTCCTCCATCAGGCCATAGGTCCGGATGTCACGATACAGGATAAAAACCTGAGTATCCGGGTTCAGTTCTTTGATATGGATGGCGTTTTTGATGGCATTCTGGCAGCAGACCCGAGAACAGTTGGGATTTTCGTCATTTCTGGACCCCACACACTGGATCATAACCACCTGGTCCAGATTGTCTGCGCCATCGTTTTCAAGCTTTTGGGCCAGGTCAATCTGGGTGATGATTCCCGGGTCCTGTCCGTACAGATATTCTTTCGGCACATACTCATTGCCGCCGGTCGCCAAAATAATAACCCCATGATCGATTTTTCGTTCGTACATACCCGGCCCGACCAGAACTTCAGTTTTAAAGTTTCCCTTAAAGCCTGAAAAATCAACGATCAGCGACTGAGTCAAGACTTGGATTTTT
>JAQIBZ010000511.1 GCA_027858815.1 Desulfobacteraceae bacterium | reverse complement strand
TCATTTGCACGGCACTTTCTATATGCCAAAGATATTATTTTAACACACCAATAAGGAAGTTACATTTACCGAATGAAATCTTTTGAAAATCTTTTTACAGAACTGAGTGAAAAAGCGGCTAACGGTAATGAAAGTTCAGGAACAGTGAAAGAGCTTATCGCCGGCAAACATGCCATTGGAAAAAAAATAGTCGAAGAAGCGGCTGAAGTCTGGATGGCAGCTGAATACGAAGGACGGGAAAGAACTGCGGAAGAAATCTCTCAGCTGATTTATCATCTTCAGGTAATGATGATTGCATGTGATTTAAGCTTAAATGATATTTATAAGTATTTATAATAGTGTGCCGCCCGAGGAAATAAATAAAATGATAAAAATAGCATTACCCAATAAAGGGACATTGTCTGAAGACGCAGTTCTTCTCATGACGGAAGCAGGCTATACATGCAAACGATATAACCGTGAACTGTTTGTTCATGACAAAAAAAATGAGATTGATTTTGTATTTCTCCGGCCTCGGGATATTGCTGTTTATGTCAGCCGGGGAGTTATCGACATCGGTATTACCGGAAGAGACCTTGCCCGGGAAGCGGATGTCGTTCATGATGAAGTTCTGTCCTTAGGATTCGGAAAATCGAAATTCTGCTATGCGGTTTCCCGTGAAAACGATCAGACACCTGATGATTTTAACGGTCTGCGAATTGCCACATCATATCCACTTCTTGTAAAAAATGATTTGATTCGGCGACAAATTCAGGCAGAGATCGTTAAGCTGGATGGTGCTGTTGAGATCAGTGTTACCTTAGGTGTAGCCGATGCCATTGCAGATGTTGTTCAATCCGGAAGGACACTCACGGAAGCCGGCTTAAAGATTGTCGGATCACCTATTCTTGATTCAGAAGCATTACTTATTTCAGGCCCACATACATCGATTGATAAACCATCTATTACTACCTGCCTTGAACGACTTCGCGGAATCGTCGTAGCCCGTGAATATGTTATGGTGGAATATGACGCCCCAAAAGATATTCTTGATAAATTCTGTGCTGTCACGCCGGGTATTGAATCACCGACTATTTCGCCTTTAAGCAAATCCGGATGGGTAGCGGTAAAAGCGATGGTTAAACAAAAAGATACCAACACGGTAATGGATGAACTGACACAACTGGGCGCAAAAGGAATTATTGTAACCAACATCAAAACCTGCCGTTTATAACAGGCTGTTGAAAAACGTTATGAGCGCTGCCAAGGCAAAACTCAACTAAAAAGCGCAGTTTATTCCTATAAAAGAGCAAATGGAAAAGAGCCCGATGAGCTGCCAAAAACCAAATTAACTTGACGATTTATTTCAATTACTCCATATATCATGTATTAGTTATACGAAACTCAACCGGACAGTACTTATAACTTTGAAAATGATTAAACAATCAATATTTATTATTTTATTATTTTTTATATTTATTGGCTCAGCTGAATGTAAAAAGCCGGTTCCACATACAAAAAACAATTATTTTTATCCTGTTGCTGATACGTATGTTTATGAAAAAAGCAATACCGTTTCAGTTAAGGAGCTGGAACTTCGCGTTGGTAATCAAAATACCAATAAATTAGGCAATATTAAAAGCGCCCTCCGATTTGACATTTCTGAAATACCTGGAAACTCAATTATCAATGAAGCACACCTTTCTGTTTATTCGTTTAATGCCGAACCCTCCTGGGGTGCCCGACCCATTCAAGCATATCCTGCCCAACAGACTTGGAGCGAAACCAGTATTGACTGGATACAAATCAACGACATAAATGTTCAGACGTTCGACTCTACATTCATTGCCGGCATACCAGGGTCTTCTCCGGATACCTATTCCTGGGATATCACGAATATTGTCCAATCATGGGTGAATGGAGAAATCAATTGCGGCGTTGTGTTACAATCAAATGCTAAAATTTTTAATAATTATATAATAATTTGCTCCAGCAATAATCTTTTATTTAAACCTTTTCTAAACATTTCCTATACGTTATCTGAATCGACTTCTCTTGATCTTAAACTACCCGGCAAAACAAATAGTTCAAAACTTAACGATCCGATGGATGTTGAAAACATTGCCAAGACAGATAAAATAAATGAAACGATCAGTGAATCTTCAGTGATTGCAGCTGATCACATTCCGCTAAATGATACGTCACCGGATATGATTCAAACAGCAGCAAAAGCCATTTTACCTGAGATCACGAAGCATCCCCAGTCTCAGGTAAAGAATCCCGGCTTGCCGGTGAACTTTTTGGTCACTGTGTCAGGCACACCACCATTATTTTTTCAGTGGCAAAAAGACGGAATGGATATTGAGGGCGAAAACTCAAAAAGCGTTACCATTGATTCAGTTGCTTTGAATGACAAAGGTTTCTATTCCTGCAATGTCAGTAATGACGCCGGAAGTGTAAAATCCAATGATGCAGAACTTTTGCTAAATCTTCCTGTTCGAATAATTAAGCACCCTCTTTCTCAGTCAATCACGAATAAAAAGCCCGTCACATTCACAGTAACAGCTGAGGGAAAAGCCCCTTGGTCATATCAATGGAAAAAGAACCATATTAATATTCTTGGTGCCACATCGAAAAACTTCACGATTGAATCTGTTAAGAAAAAAGATGAAGGCGTTTACGCATGTGAAGTCAGCAATGATTTTTCTAATGATATTTCCGATGATGCCAGGCTGATTGTAATACATCCCCCGAAGATCACACATCAACCCCAATCTCAGGTAAAAAACCCCGGAACCCCAGCAATATTTAATGTTACAGTTTCGGCTCCCCTGTTATCATTTCAATGGCTCAAAGACGGAGTAACCATTGATGGTGCAACGTCTGAAACCTTCACGATTGATGCGGTTTCAAAAAAAGATGCAGGGGCCTACACCTGTAACGTCTTTAATGATGCCGGTAGTGTGGTATCTAATGGCGCAGAATTATTTGTCAACAAAATGGCTGCGATATTAAAACAGCCAATTTCCCAGTCAATCGTCTATGAAAAACCGGTTACGTTCTCATTGACAACTGCAGGAAAACCTCCGCTGTCATATCAATGGAAAAAAGATCATATTAATATTCCCGGGGCTATATCGAATAGCTACACTATAAAATCAGTTCAAAAAAAGGATGAGGGCATTTACACATGTGAAGTAAGCAATAATTTTTCAAATGACATTTCACATGATGCCATGTTAGTTATTTTTTATCCGCCAGAGATTACCAGCCACCCGTCATCTCAGACAAACGATCCCGATACTTCTGCGACATTTTCCGTTACTGCTTCCGGAACGCCCCCGTTTTCGTACCAATGGATGAAAGATAAAACGGTTATCTCCAATGCTGTTGCTGACAGCTATACAATAGATTCGGTTTCAGAAAAAGATGAGGGGACTTTCACTTGTACGATCACCAATGCTGCTGGCACCCAGACATCCGAACCGGCAATACTCAGTGTAAACGATCCTGTTCAGATCACAAAACAGCCCTTCCCTCAATCAAAAAAATCCGGAGAGCCAGTAACTTTTTCTGTAACCGCAGTCGGGACCTTGCCTTTATCTTTTCAATGGGAAAAAGACAGTCTTGATATTTTAGGCGCAACTGAAAAAAGTTATACTATTGACTCCGTTCAAAAAAGCGATGTAGGCTTATATACATGTGAAATACATAATGGTTTTTCAAATGATATTTCAAATGATATCATTTTGGTTGTAAAAAATCCGCCTGAAATTTTACTTCACCCCTTGTCCCAGATAAAAAATCCTAAAATGCCTGTAACATTTTCTATTACTGCTTCCGGAACTCCCCCGTTTGCATTTCAATGGATGAAAGACGGGATTGCCATCGATAAGGCTGTTACTGACAGCTTTATAATTGATTCAGTTTCCAAAGCCGATGAAGGGACTTTCACCTGCACAGTCACCAATGATGCCGGCAACATGATATCAAACCCGGCTGTACTCAGTGTAAACGACCCTGTTCAGATCACTCAACACCCTCAATCTCAATTACAAAAAACCGGCATGCCGGTGACTTTTTCGGTGACTGCGTCGGGATCGCTCCCATTATTATTTCAGTGGCAAAGAGATGGCGTGAATATTGATGGCGCCACTTCACAAAACTTCACGATTGATTCGATTTCTAAAAATGATGAAGGATACTTTTCATGCAAGGTCAGTAATGATGCCGA
>JAQIBZ010000462.1 GCA_027858815.1 Desulfobacteraceae bacterium | reverse complement strand
ATGCCTGATGACGTGCAATCACGCCGGGATGGTTGGCAACAAAATCGGCAATTTTTCGTTTGTCGGCAATGGCTTCGCTAAAATCCAGATAAATATCATCTCTTGGTACAAAACAATCCTCACGCAACCCATCATAATTACACCAGAAATGTTCTAAAGCATCGACCTCGACAATGGGAACACCCCCATGTAAATGGGCGCGCACATCATGGGGTTCAGGTGGTGGGGCGTTGTCCACATAGCGACGGATATTGCAGTTGTAATTCTCAGCAGATATCTCTTCTTTCGGCACCTTGCGGGCATAGGCAGGGATATCCTCTCCATGGCGGTATGCATGAATGATTTTGTCGATGTCTTCCGGACGCAAATGATTTTGGGCCTTGCCTTCACGGTATTCTCTATCTGCATTGATAAACAATACATGCTTGCGTTGGGCCGCGCCTTGTTTGTTCATAACCAATAAACAGGCGGGTATGCCGGTGCCGTAAAACAGGTTGCTCGGAAGGCCGATAATGGCTTCTAAATAACCCCGTTCAATAAAATATTTGCGCGCTGCACACTCTTCGCCGCCCCGAAACAAAACACCGTGGGGCATAACCGTGGCCATGCGGCCATCATGTTTGAGGACCGACAACATGTGCTGCACAAACATAAGATCCGCTTTTTTGCCCTTTTCCGGCATCATCACCGGGAAGCGGCCGGGAAATTTAAGATCCTTCTTTATATAGTTTTGGCTGAACGGCGGATTGGCCAGCACCCGGTCAAAACGCTTAAGTTCGTTGGTTTCGTCCAGGTGCTGCGGTTCCCTGATGGTGTCTTGCTGGCGGATATCTGCGTGGGAAATGCCGTGCAATAACATGTTCATTTTACAAATGGACCAGGTGGTTCCGATTTTCTCTTGTCCGCTGAGTGATATTTCATTCGCGCTGCCGCCACATTCACGCAGATAATCCCGCGTTTGAATCAACATGCCGCCGGACCCTGCCGTGGGATCATACACACTCATGCCTTCCTGGGGATCACAGATTTCTACACAGATGCGAACCACCTCGGCGGGGGTATAAAATTCACCAGCCTTTTTGCCGGCTGAGTCGGCAAAAAACTTGATCAGCCATTCATACGCAGCACCCAACAAATCAGGAAATTCAAAATCTTCGTCCTTTAAGGGAATCTTTTCAAAGTTCTGGACAAAGTCGGCCAAAGTGTCGTCATCCAGGGTTCGCTGACCGATCTTTCTATTAAAGTTGATGCCCTTGAGTACATCCTGGAGAGCATCCACATTGGCATCTTCAATGGCTTCCAGTGCTTTATTGAGTGTGGTGCCGACATTTTCTTTCACATGTTTCAGGGCCGGGCGTTGAATGATTTGGGTCTTTCCATCTTTGGAGACCTGCTCTTTCCAACCCTCATTCCAGCGCGCCCGTTCGGGTACAACAAAATACTTGCCGGAATAGTTGTCCGGGTCATTTAATGCGACAGCAATATTTTCGGCCCCCATTCCTTTGGCAGCCAGTTCGATTTTCAACTCAGCCCGACGTTGATCAAATAAATCACTGGCACGCTTTAAGAACAACATGCCAAAAATGTATTCCTTATATTCACTGGCATCCATGCTGCCGCGAAGATCGTCACAAGCAGTAAGCAGGAGGTTTTCAAGACGCGAGAGGGTGAGCCTGGTTTTTATCATTATATAATCTTATCCTTGTCTATGGGTGCGGAAGAGACATTTAAGTGTATGTTATGACCATCTATAATCAAATCATGCCCCATTATATACTTTCTGATTTGAGTGTTTGGGCTGCTCCCGTATGATTTTTTTTAATCGATTTGGACGCTTTTTTTGGCCTTGATCATCGTTTCGGCCACCTTTTCCGTAGGGTGCGGGGTTTATCCCCGCCCGTTTTCCGTAGAGCCCGGTATCCAGTGATGAGAATGACTCACATCTCGTCATACTCGTTTTTCGGGAGGGCATAAAGCCCTCCCCTACATATAGCCGAAACGATGATCAAGGCCACTATATCTTACGCAACGGTGTTAAAGAAGAGATTCCTGAAATCGGCATTACGGTGATTTTTTCATCAACCGGATATGTATGTTGTCCGGGATAGATAACCCATAGATGATCCAGTTGAAGATCATTTAAAGCAATGCGCATGGATTTTGTAATAACCGGTGATTCATTAAATTTTATTTCAAATCCGAAACGTTTTCCGCGGTCAATGAAAAAAAGATCGATTTCCGCACCATTATGGGTTGCCCAGAAATAAGCCTGGGCCGGTCTTAACAGGTTCAGAATCTGTTCAATGGCAAAGCCTTCCCAGGATGCGCCGATTTGTGGATGACTGTACAAAGTGTGCATATCCGGCAGATTAAGCAGGCCATGGAGAATTCCCGAGTCCCTGATATAAATTTTAGGAGATTTTACCTGCCGTTTGGCCGTATTTTCATACCACGGCTGGAGTTGACGCAGCATAAAGGTGCCTGAAAGTATATCAAGGTACGAACGCACCGTTTTATCAGATAATCCCATGGCACGCCCGAGTTTTGATGCATTCCAGATCTGCCCGTGATAGTGGGACAGCATAGTCCAGAAACGACGCATTGCAGCAGCCGGTATCATAATTCCCAACTGCGGGATGTCACGTTCCAAAAACGTTTGAATAAAATTTTCCCGCCAGACCAGGCTGTCTTCATCGGAATCTGCGAGAAATGAACGGGGAAATCCTCCGCGCACCCAGGATTCCTGCCATCGTTTACTTCCTGTTTCCTGGAGAGCAAATCCTGTCATTTCAACAAATTCAATCCGTCCGGCAAGTGTTTCGGAAACGTTTTTTATAATATCCGGCGATGCGCTGCCCAGGATTAAAAATTTTGTTTTGCTTTTCGGGCGATCTGCCAGGACACGTAAAACGCTGAACAGGTCCGGCATGATTTGAATTTCATCCAGAATGATTAATCCGTCAATCCCGCCGAGAACGAGTTCCGGATTCTGCAACCTTTGCTGATCAGGTTTTGATTCAAGATCAAAGAAAGTCGTCACTCTATTTTTGCCGAACATCCTCGCAATCGTCGTTTTGCCGCATTGCCGGGGACCCAGCAGTGCAGTGACAGGTGATCGTTTCACCGCCGTATGAAGTTGATTGATATAAAAAGGTCGCTTGATGATCATGAGGTGATTTTACCATGAAAATTCGGAATGTCAATCCGAATTTTCATGGTAAACTACTTTAATGATTTATTTTAATTCCTGTGCAAACTCAGCAAGGGCGGTATCAATGGGAATGGCCATCCCCATTCCTTCAAAATTCCGTGTCAGTTCTTTTAGCGTATTAATACCGATTACCTGCCCTTTCTCATTCACCAGGGGACCGCCGCTGTTGCCGGGATAAATTTGCGCATTGGTCTGGATATATTTGTCTGTAAAACCGGATACGGTGCCATCTTTCATGGTATCGGCAATATTGAGCGGGCTTCCGATGGCCCATACTTTCTGACGTTGTGCCACACCACTCATCTCTGCCGGAAAGATAAAAGGCGTTTTGCATCCGTCAACTTTTAACAGGGCCAGATCATGATCATTGCTGGCACGAACAAGGTAGGCATAAAGTATTTCTTTATTTTTAAGCGTAATTTTAAAATTCCGGTTCACCCCGGCCACTGCCTGCTGGTTTTCATAATCTGATTTTTCAGTTTTATAATTATTCTTCTCATCCTTAAAACGCGCCTGTTTTCGCTCAAAATCGTCTTTTAAGGCCTGATAATATTCCAAGCGGGACTGATATTGTGTTTCCAGTTCTTTTCTTTGCGAATGCCGGGCAGGATACTTTGCAATGACAGCCTGCATTTCATCAAGAATGGCCTTTTCCCTGGCCAGCTGCTTTTCTCTGATTTCAAAATCATCTTCAGCGGCTTCAACCTGGTCATCAATATATTCAACAGCTTTACCAAACACTTTGGCCTGCTGCTCATCGCCCCGGATCACATGCCGGTTGGTCAACAGGTATCCATTTTCAGAAATAAAAAACCCTGAACCAGTGCCAATCGACGATGTCACGGTCACGGTTGCCATGGCAGCAGCGTCCACATCATTTTCGGGATGATATTTTTCGTGCAGTTCCTTTTTCAGATCCCTTAACCCGTCAACACCTTCAACCATACCTTCCATTTTTGTGACTTGTTCAGAATCATATACCGGCGGCGTATCCGTAAATATCCAGTTCCCATTGTCATCCTGATACTGATAGACTTCAGCGGAGCTGATTCCGCAAACCGTAAAAACAATAAACAGAATGATAGTCACGTAAGCCATACTTATTTTATCCATCCAAGCACCCATGCTGTTTCCCCATTGATTGAACTCGTGAATAATCCGAATTTTTCATTTCTACGATCCGTATCAATACATATTACAATAAAAACCGATATCTGTAAAAACAAATTTTTCTTATGTTATATAAGCAGGTTGCCAGACAAATTCATTATCAATTCCTCCCGACTCGGGAGAATCTCTTTATATTTAATTTCCCATCATAAAAAAAACCTTGCTGTATGGTTGTTTTTCATACTTTATTTTCTCTTGAAACAATGATAGCTAAAGATAATATTGTATAAATGATCAACGATGTTAAATGTTTATTTCTAAACCAAATCGAGCTTAACAGGTTGTTGAAAAACGTAATGAGCGCAGCCAATACAAGGCAAAATTCGACGAAAGAGCGGAGTTTATGTCTATAAATGAGCATTTTGAGGAGAATTTTAACACCGTAGTGGCAAGCGCAATAGTTCTTCAACAGCCTGCTAACCAAATATGAGGCCTTCGGGCTTCGAGGAGGAAATATGAGTGAATATAAATTCTATACTGTTGAAAAAAAACCGCCCATTGCCTGGGTCTACCTCAACCGACCGGAAAAGAAAAATGCAATGAATCCGCCGGCCTGGAAGGAAAGCATCCCTATTTTTGATGACCTGGACAAAGATCCGGAAATCCGGGCGATTATCATCAGCGGAAAAGGCAGCTGCTTTACTGCCGGCATCGACCTGATGGAAATGGCCATGGAACTGCCGGAACTGATGGACAAAGAACAAAAAGGCGGCATTAAATGGCGGCTGATTAAAAAAATATATGCTCTGCAGGACACCATGAGCTGTATTGAGTGGTGCCGAAAACCGGTTATTGCCGCCATTCACGGCTTCTGCATCGGTGCGGGACTGGATATGGCCACGGCTTGTGACATCCGACTCTGTTCAGCAGATGCCGAATTTTCACTCAAGGAAGCAGCAGTCGGGATGGTGGCGGATGTCGGTGTTCTTCAGCGGATTCCACAGATTGTCGGGCAGGGAATCGCCCGGGAACTGGCATATACGGCTAAGCATTTTGACGCCAAACGTGCCAAAGAAATCCTTCTGGTCAATGAAGTCTTTGAAGACCATGACGCGCTGATGAAAGGTGCCGAAGCCATGGCCTTAGACATTGCGGAAAGCTCCCCTCTGGCTGTTGAGGCATCCAAAGAGGTATTCAAATACGGCGTCGGGAAATCCGTTGATGACGGCTTAAAATATGTTGCGTCCATCAGCACCAATATTATCCCGTCCAATGACCTGTTTGAAGCATTTACCGCATTTGGTGAAAAACGAAAACCCAAATTTACCGGGGAGTAACCGTCATAAATAGTCATCAA
>JAQIBZ010000452.1 GCA_027858815.1 Desulfobacteraceae bacterium | reverse complement strand
GAAATTACCCGTTTCTTTTAAAATTTCCGCCTTAATTGAAAAATTACCTGCTGGTATAAAATCATTTTCCTTTTTCGGCAAGTATTCAGAAAGCTCCCGAAATTCCAAAAAATATTCGGCAATACTGATCAAATTCGCCGATCGGGCATTTACAACGCTTCCACAAACAACCTCATACCCGGACTGATGCGCTCGCATGATATTTTCAAGCCAGGACGAATCCACGATACAGTCGGAATCCGTAAACGCGATATATTCTCCGGTCGCATGACCAATGCCGATATTTCTGGCAATCGCCGGGATGGTTTTTTGACTCAAATGGAAAAACCTCACCCTTTGCCTATACCCGCCTACAATTTCTGGAGTTTGATCCCCCGAGCTATCCACCACAATAATTTCATAAGGCTGGTTTATGGATTGGCTGATAACCGAATCAAGGCATTGCCGGATGGTATGCATTGAGTTATAGGAAGGGATGACAACAGATATAAGTGGCGCACGGCTCATAATATATGACTTTTTCGGTTGATTTTTATGGGATTGGATGCAGGGTCACTGATCCCAGTAAGGATTCTCGCCCCTTAAACGGCGTAACGCATCCGCAAGCTTTACGCTGAATCGTTCCCCAAAAATACTCTTAATGAGACTGTAACAGGTAATCTTCATACGTGAAAAATACAAAAGCCATGGAAAGGTTGTCATATGAATATCTTTCCAAATAAATAATGCCTCCTCTACCATTTTTTTCTTGGCATCAAGGCTGTATGACAGCCCACCCATTGACATCCGAATAATGACCTCATTGATATAATATGCATTTCCGAAACGTAACTTGCGGAACAAGAAATCCTTATCCCCACAAATTTTATAGCGCTCGTTGAATCCACCGCCATTATCAAACATCGATTTGTGATGAAATGAACCTGAATGGACCAAAAAGCCTCCCCGCTTAAATCTTTTTTTCATGATTTCCCAGGACTCGTTTGCCTTCTCAATAACAATCTGATTTTTATCAGAATAAAGATCAACCTGACCATACGCATATGAACAATTATGTTTGATGGCGTCAATCAGTTCCGGAACAATCCTTTCCAACACCCCCTCATCAATAAAAAAATCATCGCTCCCAATAAAACAAACCCATTCCCCTTCGGCATGACCCAGGGCCTTATTCCATGCATGATAAATTCCCCGATCCGGCTTGCTTTCCCAGTATGTTATTTCTTTATCATAGCGTTTCAAGAGTTCCACAGAACCATCCGTGGAACCCCCATCCATAATTATCAATTCTATATGCGGCCAGGTTTGATTAAGGATGCTGTCAATACATCGGTCGAGGGTTTTTGCACCGTTATACACCGCAACAATAATCGTAATTAAAGGACTTGATTCCATGGGGCAAGACCGCCATAATGTTAAGATATTATTTTAAAAGGTTATCTGTTTTTCTGGCATAAAATAACCATGTCATCCGATTAACCGATCGCAAGATATTTGCGCACTTTACTTGCCAACTCGGAAAAGTTCCCCTTCAGTATTAAGCCAACAGCGCTCCGTAGCTGATAAAGCATCTGCGGTAAACGGCTTTTGCGTACGATATAGGGTTGTTGTGACCATTCTCGGGCGTATTCCTGCCCCACTTTCGCGTAAGCCGTGGATCTGGAAAAGTCCCGGACGAATTTCCATGCGTCTTCGTTCGCGAGAAAACGCTTTAATTCCAATCCTGTCCAGAGTTGCACATCATCGATGATCACCACCCCGCCGATCTTCAACATTGGAACAGTGTAAAACCAATCGATAGCGGGAACAGGGTAACCATGCCCGCCGTCAATAAGCACAAGGTCCAGATCTTCAGATCTTTCTCGTGCCAGGGAAGGAAGTACGTTTTGAGAATAGTCTGCGATGAAATGGACATGATCCAGAGATATATTTTTTCTCCGACAGTAGGCACGAATCAGATGAATCTCCTGTTCGGACGGAACGATGCAGGTATGTTCCGATGATCTTACTGCAAAAAGAATCGTACTCATGCCAGCCCCGGTTTCCAAGGTTTTGTCACCTGGCTTTAGTGTGTTGTCAATGTATCTTAACACATCCTCGCTCAGGCCCCAAACGCCAGTTCCGTTCCTATGGACAAAGGGGGGATCCAAAAGGATCTCGTCAAGTTGTATAATCCCGCGTTGAGTCATCAAACAAAGTTTCCTTCACTTACAGTCAATATTTTGGAAATTATCACCCTATCAGCCGGCAAGATTCACATCCACACCGCTGTTCGGGCGACAAAAAGTCAATTGTATTCAATAATTAATTATGAACAGCATTGGGGTCACCCATTAAAAGCCTGGGTAAACCCTTGATTTGTGATTTAAAACACACAAACCGGTTCGAAAATCCTCAGATCCGATCAAAAAACAGATCCCGGTCAGCATCAGTACGAAAAATTTCCCGCCGGTAATTGCCCCGCAAAAGGATATGATAAAACGCTCCGGGATATGAAACCCGCCATTGTTGTGCCATCATAGAAACAATCGAACGTCACGTCAACCATTGATCATAAATCAAAACTTGACCCCATACAGCGCTGATTTTTATCTAAATATAACTCTACCTGACCATACGCATATGAACAATTATGTTTGATGGCGTCAGTCATTTCCGGAACAATCCTTTCAAAACCTCCTAATCAAAAAAAAAATCATCACTCCCTATAAAACAAATCCATTCTCCTTCAGCATGTTCCAGCGCCTTATTCCATGCATGATAAATTCCCCGGTCCGGCTTGCTTTCCCAGTATTTAATTTGCGAATCATAGCGTTTCAAGAGTTCCACAGATCCATCAGTGGAGCCCCCATCCATAATAATCAATTCCTTGCAAGGATAGATTTGATGTACGACGCTGTAAAGGCAGCGCTCCAGTGTTTGTGCGCCATTAAAAACCACAACTATAATACTGATTTTAGGTTTTGCCTGATGCATCCTTCAAAAAACCTTTTTACAAAATCTCGAAACTACATATACTCAGGACTTATGGCCTTGTGTCGATAGACTTGAGGAGCTATTCTTATTATCAAAAGTTGAGTAACGGTCAAAATCATATCCGAAAAGCGCCAGATCTTCTTTAAAATAACTGGCAACTTCTGCACAAATGGAATCATCATAATACTTTCGATAATCCTTATGATCACGCTGAACCGATAAATTTTTATGCCCCACAGAGCTAACTGTTATTGAAACACACCTGCAAATATTTTCGATATCGTTAGCCAAACTTTCAAATTTTGCAACATAATTTACTATAACGTTACGATTCTCATCAGTTACAAAATCAACCTGTCTTGAAGGCGCCTGCGTTAAATACCATCGGATGAACGCCTTGAAGTTCATTGAATTTAATTTATCGCTCATGGGGTGTTCCTTGGCCTGTCTGATATAAAAATAGAGACTGACCAGCCAGTCATAAGGATTCCGGACAAACGCAAAAGTAAAGTAATCATCAAATCGGCCACCCATGCTTTTCTTAATATCAATTGCAGGCGCATGTTTTTGAAATCCGGTAAATTCCCTGTTACCATGATCCCACCACCCCATAATATTATTTAAAACAGAAACCGCTTTAGAAGTGTACTTGAATTCATATACCAGCCTGTCAATCAGACGTGCATAGGGCAGGAACACATCCATAACAGAAGTGCCGGCCGTTTTATAGATATGAATAAAGATAAATTTTTTTTTATGGGAAATCAGCATAGCAACTCTCAGATTTTAAGACGCAAAATAAAAAGACTTATATTTTAGGATTTAAACTGCACATGCATCAGCATTTGTTCCGATAAATTTGTATATCAACAATATCAACTTATTTCACGTCAAACTAATTTGCAACCATCCCCATTTGCAAAAAGAACAAAGTCTGGCGAATCTTTGAAAAGTTGATTGAAATTCAATAAAGAATTTAATTTTGAGTAAATACTACCTTAACAGCCTTTCATAAAGCTCAATATACTTTTGAACCACAATTCTTGAGTCAAAGTCCTGTAACACTTTTCCCCGAGCATTTTGAGAGAGGTTCTCGTATTCAGGATTATTTAGCACCCATTCAATACCGTGAGCCAGATCACCAGGATCATAAGCCCTGGCAAGGTATCCATTTTTCCGATGGACAACCATGTCACTATTTCCGCCAATATTAAACGCAACAACAGGTGTCCCGCAGGAAAGAGATTCCATAATCACATTGGATAAATTCTCCTGTAACGATGGTACCACCATTACATCCGCTGCACTGTAAACAATCTGTAGGGCCAGATCGTCGTGAAGACGCCCCAGATAGTGAACAGGGAGACCAAAGTCAGGCGCATCTTTCGGTGTGCTACTTCCAAACACTATCAGTTCAACATCAATTTGCTTTAATCCTTTGCAGGCTTCCACCATTTCTCGATACCCTTTGCGTGTGTCGTCAGTCACTTTCAAGGCACCAAAAAGCATAATTTTTTTTTCTGCAGGTATACCCAGAAGGGATTTTGCTGTTAGTTTCGCTATGGGCCTGAACCTTTCTGAATCGATAGGATTAGGCAAATTTACGATCCGCTTACTCCCAATCAAAGTGCTTTGAAAGGCACATTCAGATATCCAGCGGCTCAATCCCACAAAAGTCAATTGTCCGCCAACGGCATCATAAACTTTTTTTTTGCGGGAAAAAATCCGATGGCTCAGATCATTTTTTTTCATCGATCCCAGTGCAGGGCAGCTGCCACAGGTCGAAGTATATCGACCGCAATGATCATCATAATGGCATCCGCCGGTAAAAGGAGACATATCATGCAAAGACCAGACGATAGGCTTTTTTATCTTTACCAAATCTTCAATCCGTAGCATTCCGCCGGCAATCCAATGGAAATGAACAATATCCGGATTTATCTCATTTATTTTATCGACTATACCACTGACTGAAAACCACGAAGGGAAAAAAACCATTGTTTTACGTCGTTTGTAAAGTCGAACAGGGATTCGATCTATGTGAGGGCTAAGATATGCAAATAACTTTTCAAATATTGTTTGAGGACCGGTTACCGTATAGTCATCGCTCGTTTTTTTTTGCACGAGCATCTGACTATCTATTCCTCCTGCTCCCAAAAGTGATTTGTGCAGCCGATAGGCTGCTCTTGCCGCACCGCCTTCTGCATCAATTTTATTTACGATAAGAACTTTTATCACTTAATGGCTTTCCTGAATTTTAGACTTTTGATCATGGATAGCTTTCATCTGAAGAGATCTTGCAATTTAGAAGGATACACATTTAAATTTTTGATAATTTTATTATGATCAAATTGACATCTTGAACCGGAATATATTTCAGTTGCAAATTTTTCTAAATCTAAAGACTGATCATGCAAAGAAACCATCCGATTATAATAAAAATTTGAATCATCAATATCATTAATAAATCCAAAGATTTTACCCTTATCCGGTTCCGTATAATCTAAAATGTAGTTATTTCCTTTTAACAATGTTTGAAAAACCACTGAATGAAATCGCATTCCAATATTTATAGACGCAGATGCATATGCATGTAAAGTATCTAATAATGACAAAGGCTTATTTTGCACCACAATATTTTTGTTTTCAGGAGCTGCCGCAAAATAAATCTTGTTTAAAAAATATCGATCATCAGTGCCTATATGGAAATAGTGCATGGGCAACAAATATATAAGTTTATCACTGTGAACACTACTTAATCGATGAACAAATTGTTTTAAAACATTATCGACTTTATTTTTTATTTTTTGCCGGGAATATTCACCGGGAAATTCACGAAGATTAATACAAACGACATCTTCTCTTTCTGTCCAACCAGCAGGGCCGGGAAATTTATTTTTATTTTTCAATTCATTGTAAATCAATACACATTCAACTGCCGGATCAAAACCAGTAAAAACAGAAGCCTTTAGCTTTTTACCACAAGAATCATATATGGAATACAACGTTTCCCTTGAAATCTTATCCCGTAATATGACCAA
The DNA here is from genome assembly GCA_027858815.1 of Desulfobacteraceae bacterium. Classification (GTDB taxonomy): domain Bacteria; phylum Desulfobacterota; class Desulfobacteria; order Desulfobacterales; family Desulfosalsimonadaceae; genus SURF-3. The sequence goes on along the minus strand of JAQIBZ010000452.1, from coordinate 196 downwards.
ATCACTATTATCAATAATGGAAATCAATGTTTTCTTATATTTATTTGAAAAGATCGGGCCAACGCCACATCCGCAAATAATTGTCTTCTTTCTTTTCTTTTTTGCAACCTTAAAAGCGTGTTCGACCATAAACATAGGGGTTATATGCATTAACGGACCGCCACCCATAATAAGAATATCTGCCCACCTTACGGCC
>JAQIBZ010000409.1 GCA_027858815.1 Desulfobacteraceae bacterium | reverse complement strand
TTGTTTAAAACTGCAATTCGGAGGCATGATGACTAAAGAAAAAGTGCAAAAACAATCATTAACAGTGTGGGTTCCAAAAAATGTAGTTGATACTGCTGGGGAATTAGCTGAATTGGCTCAGATTACACGAACCAAGTTACTGTCAAATATAATTGAGTTAAATGTTAATTCTTTAAACAATGCACGAAAAGTTGGATTCATACATTTCATTGTTGTTTTACGTGATATTGGCGATAAATTGAAGAACCTTCAAATCGATCAAAAAGAGATTGATGCTCAGGAAAATATAGAGAATTTACAAGATATTGTTGACTCTTTAGTTAAATTCTTGATGTCAAAAACACAAAAGAGCGATGAAGAAAATGAGAACGAATTAAAAGGAATTATTGAAAAAATAAAAAATTATTAAAAAAAATAAAAAAGCCAAGCACCTTAACTTTGGACGGTCGGGTGCTTGGCCAAATACCCAACTGAGAGCCTTACGGCACGCTCAATTATTTTTTAGATTATCAGTTCCCTTTGAGTGTGTCAATAGGCTCTCCAATAATACTGGAGGGCTTTTTTTATGTTAAAACTGCAAGGTAATTCTACCACAACGATTTCAAAAAATGATCCTGTTACTCAAGGGGGGTGGACAAGTAACACCCCCCCTCCAAATGGAAGTTCCCCAATTTTTGATTCACCAACAATTTTATCATCAAATATTGATACACTCGTTTTAACACTCGATATTTTGTGGATGGATTCAAAGTTTTTAATGTATTTAAAAGAAATGAAAGAGTTAGCCATTAAAATTAAGAATAATTATCCAGTTTTGTTTAAAGGCTCTACTGATAGCATAGATCAAAAGTTTCTTATCAAGGAACATGGTTCAGGTGGCTATGAATGGATTTTACATAATAATGAATATCGCCTTCGAATTGGAAGTTGGTTGACTCTTAATTCAAAGCCAAATGTCACGATTATAATTAATTCTGAAACCCTATGGCGGTTAGGGCTATATAATGCAGTTGACAATATAATTGACCTATTAAAATCCCAGGGAGGGTCTATCAAAACAGTTAAATTGAGTCGTGTTGATTTATGCGCTGATATAATACTTCCTGAATCCATGTGGTCAAAAGAGCTTGAGGATTTTGGTGTTACCAGAGCTAACTATTCTGGAACTCGTAGCTTTAACCGAAAACTTACCGGAATTGATTTCGGTCAAGGAGATATTTTAGCCAGATTGTATGATAAGCCGGCTGAGATTGTAGCAAAGAAATCCAAAAAAAATTGGATGTTTGATGTTTGGAATCTCAAAGAAGTGCCGAAAGATAAAAAAATTATTCGAGTTGAGTTTCAAGTTAGAAGAGAAATTATCAAAGATCTTGGATTGAATGAAGTAAGTGATCTCTTCATATATTATTCAAATCTTTGGGCTTACTGTACAAAAAAGTGGTTAACATTTAAGAATAATCCGGGAAAGCATCAGACTCATCAAAGAAAAGTTTTAGATTGGTGGATAGTTATTCAAAATGGTTTTTTGGGTGTTCAAGATCCAAAACCCTTAATTCGATTCAAAGCTTCAAAAGCTGATGAAAAGCAATTATTGAGTCAAGCTATGGGTTTAGTTTCATCTTTAAAAGCTCTTCATTTTGAATCAGAAAATATTGATTCAGATCATAACATAAGCATTGAAGAGGCTTTATTTGATGTCAGCAAAATGTCAAATGATTTAGGAAAGACTCAGGCAGATTTTAACCAAGAAATAGAAAAAAAGAGAGCTAAGTTTGTCAGATCCAAAGATAAATTGAAAGAAATTCATGGTGAAAGAGCCAAGTTATCTAAGAATTGATTCAACATTTATTTCGGGAAATTCAAATGATCTTTATCACGGCCAAGGATATCGCAACCAACTTAAAAAAGTCTGTAGCATGGGTTTATAATCATGCTCATGAGTTAGGTGGCGCTCATATAGGTGGTTCATGGATTTTTACAGAGGAGGCTTTTATCAATGCCATACAAGCAAGGCAAGAAATGGCGCGGAGTCGTCAGATACAAGAGAATCCGTTATCAAGCATTAACGGAAACCAAGCAAGAAGCTATAGAATGGGAAATCGAGAAAAGAAAGGAATTGAAAAATCAAGAGAAAAAGCAGCAAAAAGGCATGGACTTGATGACCTTTTGCACCAGGTATCTTGATTATGCAAATCGTTTTACTGAAAAAGTATATAAAGAAAAAAAAGCATTGTGCCGGCGCATATTAAATACCTGGGGGCCTGATAAACCAGTTTGTGAAATTGATTCAGGAATGATTCAACTTTATCTTGATCATCATGCAAAGATCCGATCGGCCAATGCATCAAATAAAGACAGAAAGAATTTATTAGCTCAATGGTGTTATGGTCAGAAATTTTTAAAATTTCCGCATAACCCTGTGGCTGTGACATACAAAAGAGCACATGACCCAAAATTACAATATACGCCATGGACTAAAGATATTCTTAAATTATTGGCATGTACCACAAGAAAAGAAAGTGTCCTTATCGTTGCTTATTTACAGACAGCGGCTCGAAAATCAGAAATCTTTCGTTGGACTTGGTTAGATGACATTAATTTTGATAAAAAAGAATATCGTCTTGGAACCAGAAAGACAAAAGATGGATCCATGGAGTATGAATATTTTCCGATGTCAGACGATTTATATGATTCATTAAGCTGGTGGTGGGAGAATCGTACCATTAAAGATTCTCCATATGTTTTTCCAAATGAAAAAAAAGGCCGGTATTATGGAAAACCTCATGTTGATCATCGTAAGTTTCTTAAGCGGTTGTGCGAACGTGCGCAAATAAAACCTTTCGGTTATCATGCTTTAAGGCGATATGTGGCATCAGTCCTTGCTGATACTCATAAAGTCTCATCAAAGGCTATTCAAAGGATTTTACGGCATAAAAAAGTTAGCACAACAGAAAGATACATCGGCAATATCAATAATGATCTAAAAAGCACTCTGAATTTGCTGTCAAATAACATTCAATTGATTGATAAGATAAAGAAATCTTAATATTATTGTTCCATAATTAAATAAATTGCTTGAAATTTAAATAGCAGAGGTGCTTAATAAAGTTTATAGATAGTTTCTTAAATAGCAGAGGTGCTTAATAAAGTTTATAGCTAGTTTCTTAAATAGCAGAGGTGTTTAATAAAGTTTTAATGGGGTAACTAATGAAAAATTTTAAGGCTGGCCAATATATAAATCAAGGAACATATAAAAGCTTCCAACCTGAAAAAGTCAACAGGCAATGGCATATTGAGAATATGGAGTTGATTAATCTTTTAAGTCAGGCTGACAGGCAGTTAGGTCGTCTTGACATGTATTCCGAATATATCCCGAATATTGATTTGTTTATCAGTATGCACGTATTAAAAGAAGCATCCCAATCAAGTAAAATTGAAGGGACAAAAACCAATATTGAAGAAGCTTTATTAGACAAAGAGGATATTAAAGAGGAAAAAAGAGACGATTGGGAAGATGTCCAAAATTATATTTTAGCCCTGAATACGGCAATCTCAAGCCTTGAAAAGATTCCGTTTTCATCAAGATTGATAAAGGAAACCCATAAAATCTTGTTAAAAGGAGTTCGAGGGACGCATAAACTCCCAGGTGAATTTAGGACTAGTCAGAACTGGATTGGTGGGGCAAGTATCAATGATGCGACATTTGTTCCGCCAACACATACAACAGTAAACGAATATATGGGAGACTTGGAAAATTTTGCACATAATGAAAATTACTATTTCCCTGATTTATTGAAAATCGCATTAATTCATTATCAGTTTGAAACAATTCATCCTTTTTTAGATGGAAATGGTCGTGTTGGTCGTTTAATGATTACTCTTTATCTTGTCGAAAAAGGGATTTTGAAAAAGCCTGTTTTGTATTTATCTGATTTTTTCGAAAGAAATAGAACTTTGTATTATGATAATTTAACACGAATTCGTGAAAAAAATGATTTAATAAAGTGGTGCAAATTTTTTCTCGTGGGAGTTATTGAAACTGCAAAGAATAGCATTATGACATTCGATAGTATTCTTAAGCTGAAAGAAGAAGTTGAAAGCAAGGTTCAACGTTTTGGAAGTCGATCGGGTAATGCGCAGGCAATTTTAAATTATTTATTTCAACGCCCCATTCTTGACGCTCAAAAAGCCAAGGATCTTACTGGCCTTTCGCTTCCACCTGTTTATAAATTAATAGATGAAATGGAAGACTGTGGCATAATAGAAGAAATTACAGGCGCAAAGAGGGGTAAGCTTTATTTGTTTAGAGAGTATACTAAGTTATTCAAATAATGTCTTTGCTAATGTGCATAAATTTAAAGGTAACCCAGATAATAAATATGGGAGGAGGTGAAGATAATGGAAAAAGAATTCTTGAGCAAAATTCGAAAGTACCCCAAGCAGATACCCCCAAAATAAAAAGGCTTAGCTGAATAATCAGCTAAGCCTTGATATTTTATGGCGGGAGCGACGAGACTCGAACTCGCGACCTCCGGCGTGACAGGCCGGCGCTCTAACCAAACTGAGCTACGCCCCCATAAATAGGGTGGTAGGCGGAACAGGGCTTGAACCTGTGACCCTCGGCTTGTAAGGCCGATGCTCTCCCAACTGAGCTACCCGCCCTTAAGTTTGCATCGTTGATAGAAACCGTTTTATAGCGATAAAGATTTTTTATGTCAAGCGAAAATTATCAATGCATTTCAAAAAAATGCATCAGGCATCCAAAAGTGATTCATTCGGATGCTGCTGCTTAATATTTTATAAGATTATTCATTTGCTGGACTTGCCACGATATCGTTTTGCAAAAAAATAAAAAGTGTTACGGGATTTTTATTACACATCAGCAACCACGATGTCCGAATCATCCAGGCTTTTTTTGTTGAATTTGTAGGCATGATTAATTAACGGGCTGTCGTTGCTTTCAACAATTGAATGCTTGATGACTTCATCCATGTGTTCCACAGGAATAATGGTCAGCTGTTTGACCACACTGGCAGGAATATCACTGATATCCCTCTCGTTATCCTTGGGGATCAACACTTTTTTAATTCCTCCCCGATGGGCTGCCAGAATTTTTTCTTTCAGGCCGCCAATGGGAAGGACCCGGCCGCGGAGGGTTATTTCTCCGGTCATCGCCACATTCCGGTCGATCGGTAGTTTTGCGAGTGCAGATATGATGGATGTGCACATCGCAATACCGGCTGACGGACCATCTTTGGGGATTGCGCCTTCAGGAACATGTATATGAATGTCTAACTTTTCATGAAATAACTGATCGATATTGAACTGTCGGGATCGTGACCGTACATAGCTAACGGCGGCGTTCGCAGACTCTTTCATCACATCTCCCAGCTTGCCGGATACGGTGAATTTCCCTTTGCCGGGCATCGTGACCGTTTCCACACTGAGGAGCTCTCCGCCGAACTGAGTCCAGGCAAGACCTGTGACAATGCCTACCTGATCGTCTTTTTCCACCAGGCCGAAGCTTATTCTTCCCGGTCCCAGAAATTTTTCCACTGTTTTTGAAGAAATTGCGGTGACCTTGGTTTTGATGTCCTTTTTGTTCTTGAGCAGGTCCTTTGCCACTTTTCGACAGATGGAAGCGATTTCCCGTTCCAGATTTCGAACGCCGGCTTCACGGGTATACCCACGGATAATCGTATAAATTGAGTTTTTGGAAAATATGACCTTTGTCTTTTTTAACCCGTTTTGTTCAATTTGTTTGGGTACCAGAAAATCCTTGGCAATATGGTATTTCTCTACTTCCGTATATCCGGAAAGACGGATGATCTCCATCCTGTCCTGAAGCGGCAGCGGGATATCCGGCAACGTATTGGCTGTGGTGATAAACATGATATCCGACAGGTCATACTCCACATCAAGGTAATGGTCATTAAACCCATAGTTCTGTTCCGGGTCGAGTACCTCTAAAAGTGCCGCAGACGGATCGCCCCTGAAGTCCATGCTCATTTTATCAATTTCATCCAGGCAAAAAACCGGGTTGTTGACATTAACCTTTTTTAAAGACTGGATAATTTTACCGGGCATGGCACCGATATACGTCCGGCGATGTCCCCGGATTTCTGCTTCATCCCGGACGCCGCCAAGAGATAGCCGGACGAATTTTCGTCCGGTGGCCCGGGCAACGGATTTTGCAAGAGACGTCTTACCAACCCCCGGAGGGCCCACCAGGCAGAGAATAGGGCCGCGTAGCTTTTTTACCAGGGTTTGAACTGCCAGGTATTCAAGGATGCGTTCCTTAGGTTTTTTGAGGCCGTAGTGATCCTCATCCAGGATCTTCCGGGCTTTTTCAATGTCTTTGACGACTTTGCTTTTTTTGTTCCATGGGAGGCTGATCAGCCAGTCGATATAATTTCTTACAACCGTCGCTTCGGCTGACATGGGTGTCATCAGTTTGAGCTTTTTTAATTCATGTTTGGATTTTGTATTGGCCTCCTTGGACATTTTTTTCTGCTTGATTTTTTTTTCAAGCTCTTGCATCTCATTGGCTTCCGCATCATCAGACCCCATTTCTTTTTTAATGGCCCGCATTTGTTCATTAAGATAATAGTTTTTCTGGCTTTTTTCCATTTGTTCTTTAATGCGGTTTTTGATCAGCTTGTCGGTTTCCAGAATAATGATTTCCTGTTTAATTAATTCAATTAATTGCGTGAGGCGTTCGCTGATGTCGGGGGTTTCCAGCAAAGACTGGTTTGCCGGGGTTTTAAAAGAAAAATGACCGGCGACGGTGTATACCATTTTAACCGGATCCGTAATAACGGAAATGTTTTTCATCGTGTCTTTTGAAAAGTTTTTATTCAGTTGTGCGTAGTCTTTCAATAATACGCTGATATTTCTAAAGAATGCTTCTTTTGCACTTTGGTCGATATCCGGTTCTTCAATGATCTCAAGATTAACTTCAAAAAAGCTTTCATTGGGTTTGAATTCGACGATGCGGGCGCGATGCTTTCCTTCAACAACGGTTTTGACGGTCCCGTCGGGAAGCCGGAGCATCTGGAGAACTTTTGCAATGGTGCCGATTCGGTTGATTTCATTTTCCTTCGGAGTTTCTTTGCCCGCATCTGACTGCGTGGAGAGAAGGATATATTTTTCCTCAGCATTCATGGCCTCGGAAATGGCATTGATGGATTTTGACCGTCCCACGAAAAGAGGTGATACCATATGAGGAAATACGACAATGTCCCGTAAGGGAAGAAGGGGCAACGTGATTGGTGATTGATTTCCATCGCCCGACGAATTATCCGGTCTGAAAATTTTGGGTATAAGTACCATAGGATTTAATGGATCCTTTTTAAGCGGTTTTTATCAATTATAAGAATTCTTTGTCTGTAAAATAACAAACACATAAATAACCTAAGCACTATCGCTAACGGTGGCAAGTTTAATTTTAAAAAAATCTTTTTACGGACTTCCGGTGAAAGGGGAGAGAGGGAATCTGGACGAAATCTTATAAAAAAACGGCACATCAAAGACCAAATTATATCGGTCATTGATGTGCCGGATGAACTATTTTTTTAAAAGCTTACGCCTGTTTTTTTGAATTTTCGTATAATAAAATCGGGTCTTCTTTGTTTAAAATCACTTCTTCACCAACAACACATTCTTTGACACCACCGATGGATGGGAGGTCATACATAATATCCAGCATGGACGTTTCAAGAACTGCCCGAAGCCCGCGTGCACCGGCTTTTCTTTTTAAACTTTCAGTGGCAATAGCTGAAAGCGCACTGTCGGTAAATCTGAGATTAACATCTTCAATCTCAAAAAGTTTTTGAAACTGTTTGATAATGGCGTTTTTAGGAAGCGTCAGGATTTTAATCAGCGCTTCTTCATCCAGTTCCTGAAGGGTTGCCACAACCGGCAAACGGCCCATAAATTCCGGGATCAGCCCGAATTTAATCAGGTCTTCGGTTTCAATTAATTTCAGAAGTTCACCGGGACTGCTTTCTGTCTGGCTGACAACTTTTGCGCCAAATCCCATCAGTTTTGATCCGATTCGGCGCCGGATGATCTGGTCCAGCCCGGTAAATGTCCCGCCGCAGATGAAAAGGATATTGGATGTGTCTACTTTGACAAAATCCTGCTGAGGATGCTTTCTGCCGCCTTTGGGGGGAACGCTGGCGGTTGTTCCTTCAATAATTTTCAGCAGTGCCTGCTGAACCCCTTCACCGGAAACATCCCGGGTAATAGACGGATTATCTGACATTTGAGAAATTTTATCTATTTCATCAATGTATACAATACCACGCTGCGCTTTTTCCACATCGTAATCAGCATTCTGGAGAAGTGCCAGGACGATATTTTCTACATCTTCGCCTACATAACCGGCTTCTGTCAGGCTGGTTGCATCCGCGATGGTAAACGGTACGTTTAAGAACCGTGCCAGGGTCTGTGCCAGAAGCGTTTTACCGCATCCGGTGGGGCCGATGAGCAGGATATTACTTTTTTGAATTTCCACGTCATCTGTATTCACGTTCGTGTCTAATCGTTTGTAATGATTATGAACTGCAACGGAGAGAACTTTTTTTGCATGGTCCTGTTGAATGACATATTCATCCAGTTTTTCTTTGATTTCAGCCGGTGTCAGTGTCTGACCGGCAAGATCGGTGTCTTTACCGCTTTCTTCTTCAATGATTTCACTGCAAAGCTGGATGCATTCATCGCAGATATAAACCGCAGGACCGGCGATCAGTTTTTTGACTTCCTGCTGGTTTTTGCCGCAAAACGAGCAGAAAAGATTATCAGTTGTATCATCGCCTTTGTTTGACATATTAGGCCTCCGATTCTATAATTTTATCAAGATCATCCCGGTTGTTGATGACATGATCGACGAGACCGTATTCGCAGGCCTCGTCACTGGACATAAAAAAATCACGATCTGTATCAATTTCAAGCTTTTTAAGATCCTGTTTTGTATGAAATGCCAATATATCATTTAACTTACCGCGCAACCGGAGTATTTCTTCTGCTTGGATTTTTATATCAGACGCCTGGCCCTGGGCTCCGCCCATGGGTTGATGGATCATGATACGTGAGTTGGGAAGCGAATACCGTTTCCCTGCTGCTCCGGCTGCAAGTAATAGCGCACCCATACTGGCTGCCTGGCCTATACAAACGGTAGTAATGTCCGGTTTGATATACTGCATGGTATCATAAATTGCCAATCCGGAAGTTACAGATCCACCCGGCGAATTGACATAAAAATTAATGTCTTTATCCGGATCTTCTGATTCGAGAAAAAGCATTTGAGCAATCATGAGGTTCGCCATATCATCATTTATTGCAGTGCCGAGGAATATAATACGGTCCTTTAGCAGTCTGGAATAAATATCATAGGCTCTTTCACCTTTGCTGGTTTGTTCGACGACCATTGGAATTAATGGCAATGTAAGCCTCCTTTAATTTTCGTCAACGGTTATTTTTATTAAGAAGCTGAGTCGGATTGTTTTTCAGGTTCAGCTTCTTTAGGTTCGACTTCTTCAATTACTGCTTTTCCAATGATAAGATCAAACACCTTTTTTTCAAGTATGGCATGTTTAAAACCTTCAAGCTTGTCCGGATTTTTCTGGTAGTATTCTTGTATGAAATTAAGGGGTTGTCCAACAGTTTTGGATAGGGATTCATATTCGGCATTTAATGCTTCGTCCGGCAATTCCATGCTTTCCTGTTCGATAATTTTACTTAAGAAAAGGTGACGGCGGACTTGGTTTTGTGCAACATCCCTGTATTGATCTTCAAGTTTTTCCCGGGAAAGTCCCAGCTGATCCAGTGTCACATTACTTTGAGAAAATCTCATTTCAGTGTCTTCAATGATACCGTCAAGTTCAAATTTAACTAAAGTCTCAGGCAGTTCGAATTCTTCAGTCAGGAGTTTTTCAAATATCTGCTCCTGAATTTCCTGTTCAGACCGCTTGTCATAACCTTCCTGAAGGTTTGCCCGGATTGCTATTTTAACGTCTTCTAAAGTCTCAAAGTTGCCCAGTTTTTTTGCGAGTTCATCATCGGCCTCAGGAATTACTTCTTTGCGAAGTTCTTTGAGCATAACGGTAAATGTAATGTCAATGTTGGCCAGGTCTTTGTTGTGGTAGTCTTCAGGGAACGTAACGGGAAATTCTTTTTGTTCGCCGGGCTTCATGCCGATGACCTGTTTGTCAAACTCTTCAGATATCATGCCCTGGCCGATTTTAAGGGTATAGTTTTCTGTTTTCTGAGTTTGTTCAAAGGGCTTTCCGTCTTTTAGCCCTTCATAGTCGATAACGGCGTGGTCGCCATCAAGTGCGGCCCGGTCTTCTTCAATCGGCAGTGATTCCGCCAGCTGTTTCTGCAGCATTTCAAGCTGTTTGTCCACTTCCGCTTCAGACATTTTATAAAGGGTCTTTTTTAACTCGATGCCTTCATATTTGATATCAGCCAGTTCCGGTTTCAGTTCCACAGTGATATTATAAACAAACGGTCCATCGGGGTCCAGCTCCGGCGGGTCAATATCCGGTGTTCCAATAAATGCAAGGGACTCTTGTTTAACAGCATCGATAAACGTATTCTGGATTAACGTATTGGTTACATCCGCGTGCACGTCTTTATGAAACATCCTTTCAAGTACGGAACGTGGTGTCTTGCCGGGTCTGAACCCTTTGACCTTTGCATCTTTTTTGAGTTGAAGATAGGCGGAGTCCAGTTCCTTGGCAACATCTGCCTGGGGGACCTGAATCTGAACTTTCTTTTTTACTGAACTGATATCTGTTACTGTTACTTCCATTGGAATATTCCTCTCTAAAGTAAATGTCTGACCAGATCCTAATTTAATCGGCATATCGTATGCAATTTATTTTAGAATATTCATTACAATCATTATTAAACAATGATTTTTAAATGCTGCGGCCGGTTTCAAGGTTTTGATTGTTATGATTTGCGTTAATTGAAAAAACCAATTCAGGTCTGGATATTTATTAATGTTTATCTTTGGTGCGAGAGGGGAGACTCGAACTCCCAATCCTTGCGGAACTGGATCCTAAGTCCAGCGCGTCTGCCAATTTCGCCACTCTCGCATTGGATTTTATTTTCTTTATTTTCCTGTTTTATTTAAGTAAAAAAATTGTTTTCTCTGAGTAAAAAAAAATGATGACGGAAATAATCAGGGTTGTTTTGTTAGAAAGTCATCAACTTATTGAGATTATAGCCAAATAGATTATTGGTGTCTTGATTTTTGATAAAATAGTATCTATTTATAGGGGTGTCAAGGAAAATCATGCAAGCATTTGATATGATAAAAATTGGAAGCAGCTCTAAAAAAACCGGTGTTTTGATTATTGTTTTATTGGTAATGATCGCTTTGTTCGCTGGTTCAGTAAAATTATCCGATGCTGAGGAAAAAAAATCTTCGTCCGTGGGTATCAGAACAATTGTTATTGATCCGGGGCATGGGGGGTTTGATGAAGGGGTGCAGGGTTCGGGCGGCAGCAAGGAAAAAGCGCTGACATTGAAATTTGCGCAAATTCTGGCAAAAGAATTGAAGCCGGAGTACGCAGTGGTGTTAACCCGCAATGGAGACTATCAGGTGAACCTGATGCGGCGGGCGTCTGTTGCCAACCATCACCACGCAGATTTGTTTATCAGCATTCATGCCGG